>CABUAS010000027.1 GCA_902489595.1 uncultured Oscillospiraceae bacterium
GTATTTTTTTTGAACAAATTGTAAAGAATTAACAATTATGACCCAAAAAACACCAAATTTTGATATTTTTTGTTAAAAACTACGCTTAAACAAAAGAAAACCACCCAACTATGTTGAGTGGTTTATGGAGGCACCACCCAGATTTGAACTGGGGCATAAAGCTTTTGCAGAGCTCTGCCTTACCACTTGGCTATGGTGCCGAATATAATGGGCACTAACGATTAGTGCCCAGTGGAGCGGATTACGAGACTCGAACTCGCTACCTCCACCTTGGCAAGGTGGCGCTCTACCGGATGAGCTAAATCCGCATTTATGGTGCTTCCGGACGGAATCGAACCATCGACACGAGGATTTTCAGTCCTCTGCTCTACCGACTGAGCTACAGAAGCACATAATGGCGACCCGGAACGGACTTGAACCGTCGACCTCCTGCGTGACAGGCAGGCGTTCTAACCAGCTGAACTACCGGGCCAGAATGGTGGGAACAACAGGGCTCGAACCTGTGACCCTCTGCTTGTAAGGCAGATGCTCTCCCAGCTGAGCTATGCTCCCATCTGTTGCATTCGCAACGGTGATTATATTACTATATAATCCAAAAAAAGTCAATACTTTTTTCAAACTTTTTTATAATCTTTCCATTAATTTTTTTATTTCATTCGGAGTAAAGGAATACACCTTGTCACAAAAATGACACTCAACAGTTGTATTCTTTTCACTTTGTGCCATTTCCTGCAATGATTCATATCCGGTAGAAATCAGCGCTTTTTCAACTCTTTGGCGTGAGCAGTTACATTTATATTGTATGTTTGATTCATCAAGTTTATTAACAGCAATTCCATTCATTGCTTTTTTTGCCATATCATCAGGAGTCATTTTGCTGCTGAGCATTTCCGTAACAGACTGTATTTCGGACACAGCCTTTTCGATTGAAGATATAGTTTCTTCAGGACATCCGGGAAGCAGCTGAATAATGAAACCGCCTGCACACTTTATTGTCAGATCAGGATTTACAAGAACACCGAGTGCACAGACGGATGGTGTCTGCTCTGAAACTGCAAAATAATTTGTTATATCTTCTGCTATTTCGCCGCTCACAATCTGTGTGGCGCCCATAAACGGCTCTTTGAGCCCTATATCTTTAATTACATACAGATAACCATCTGTGCCTACTGCGCCCTTTACATCAAGTTTTCCTTTTTCATTGAGCGGCAGTTCAACTATATTATTCTGCACATAACCTCTTGCGTTGCCGCTACTGTCGGCAACTGCAATCAATGAACCTGCGGGACCGTTTCCGTTAAGTTTTAATGTAATTGAGTCTTCCCTGCCCTTTAACAAATCGCCCATCATTGACGATGCAGTAATCAGTCTGCCGAGAGCAGCGCTTACTACAGCAGACGTTTTGTGAATACGCTCCATTTCTGCTATCATATCGGATGTGTCACAGGCAATTATAAATGCACTGCCGTCTTCTGTTATATATCTGACTATCTTTCCCATTTAATTTATCTCCTTTTACACACGAAATAAAGCCGTTCACTGTTACTTTCGGGATTATTTAATGTAAGTTCATCATAAACTCCCAAAACATCAAAATAAGGCGTTAAAAGCCGTTTTAATGTATCTGTTTCATACGCTGTTTCAATAAATTCTTCGCTGAATCTGTCATAACTTTCACCGTTAAGCATAAAAATGTCAAGCATAATTCTTATTTTGTTATTTTTCAGCAGTTCGTTATCCCAACTTAGAAAATAATTTTCTTCATCAAAAACAAAAGTATTATTACCGAGAATATAATTATGCTTATAAACGGTGTTAACATCGAATATAAAAAGTCCATTATTTTTCAGAGAGTTATAAACACATTCAAAGCACTCATTTAAGTCATCTTCAGATTCAAGATGATTTATCGAATCAAGCAGACTGACAGCAGCATCAACAGGATTGACAAGTTTAAAATCTCTCATATCGGCATTGATTAACTGAATTTTGCCGCTGAGTTTACTGTCGGCAACGGTCAGCATTTCATTGCTTAAATCTATTCCTATAGGACTGTAGCCTTTTTTAAGCAACTCTGCCGTTATTGAACCGGTGCCGCAGGCGAGATCAAGAACTGACGCATTCTGCGGTATGCTGTACTTATTAAAAAAGTCAGAAATGTAATCACTTCTGACTTTATAATTTACATTTTCGGTTAAATCATCATAAATCTCTGCAAAATGATTATAAGGCTTCATCGCTTTCTTTTTCCTCTAATCTTTTAAAAACTTTGTCATAGCCGTCACAGCCGTATTGCAGACTTCTGTTTACCCTGCTGATTGTAGCGGTTGACGCGCCTGTTTCGTTTACAATATCAGTATAAACAGATTTTTCAGAAAGCATTTTGGCTACAACAAGGCGCTGGCTTAATGATTTAAGTTCCTGAACCGTGCAGAGATCTTCAAAAAAATCATAACATTCTTCAATATCCTGAAGTTCAAGGATTGCTTTAAATAAAAATTCAAAATTTTTGTCGTCTCTTTTTATAGGCATAATTTTTACCCCCAACGTTAATCTTTATATATTTTAACACAGTAAAGTTTGAAAGTAAAGTAAAATCCCCGAAAATCGGGGATTTATATAACAAATTAATTATTCTGTAATAATATCTTTGTAAAAGTCAAAACAATCAAAAGTTGCAAAATAATCTTTAGGTGTTTCGGCACGTCTGATTAACTTAAATGTTCCGTCACTCTGTAAAAGAATTTCAGCAGATTTAAGTTTTCCGTTATAGTTATAACCCATTGAAAAACCGTGAGCGCCTGTATCGTGAATAAAGAGTATATCACCCATTTCAATTTCCGGCAACATTCTGTTTATTGCAAATTTATCACAGTTTTCACAAAGAGAGCCTGTTACATCATACTTGAAATCGCAAGCATTGTCTTCTTTACCTAAAACTGTAATATGATGATATGCACCGTAAATTGCAGGGCGCATAAGATTTACTGCGCATGCATCTACACCGATATATTCTTTATGTGTATGCTTTTCATTGATTGCTGTAGTTACAAGACCGCCGTATGGGCCCATCATATATCTGCCCATTTCAGTATAAATGGCAACATCGCCCATACCTGCTTTAACGAGCACTTCATCATATGCTTTATGTACGCCCTCGCCTATTACGAAAATATCGTTCGGTTCTTTATCAGGTGTGTATGGAATACCGACACCGCCTGAAAGGTTGATGAATTTAATGTTTACATCAAGTTTATTTTTTAGTTCAACAGCAAGTTCAAACAGGATTCTTGCAAGCATAGGATAATATTCATTCGTAACGGTATTTGAGCAAAGGAAAGAATGAATCCCAAATTCTTCAACACCTTTTTCTTTCATAATTCTGAAAGCCTCAAAAATCTGCTCGGTTGTCATACCGTATTTTGCATCTCCCGGGTTATCCATAATGCCATTGCTCATTTTGAATACACCGCCGGGATTATAACGGCAGCTCATTTTTTTAGGCAGTTTTCCGCAGGCTTTTTCAACGGCAGCAATGTGTGTAATATCATCAAGATTGATAATTCCGCCGAGTTCGTTACAGTATCTGAATTCATCAATCGGCGTATCATTTGATGAAAACATAATATCATCGCCTACTGCTCCGATTGTTTTTGAGAGCATAAGTTCTGTTTTCGATGAACAGTCACAGCCGCAGCCATATTCTCTTAAAATATTAATTAAAAACGGATTAGGCGTTGCTTTAACCGCAAAGTATTCCTTAAAGCCTTTATTCCATGCAAATGCCTTTTTCAGATTTTCAACATTTTCTCTGATTCCCTTTTCATCGTAAATATGAAAAGGAGTAGGAAACTGCTTAATAATTTCCTGTGCTTTTTCTTTAGTTAAAAATGGTGTTTTGCTCATAATATTCTCCTATTTTTCAAAAACATTTTCTATTATTTCTTTTATTTTATCAGCGCCGAGCCCTGTTACCGCCGAAAAAGGAATAACGGGATAATCCGGATTTTTGAGTTCTTCGAAAATCAATTTGCTTCGATTTTCAAATTCTTTTTTCTTCAGCTTGTCTGCCTTGGTAAGAACAACTATAAAAGGCACATTCATCTGTTGCATAAATGAAATCATATTATAGTCGTCTTTTGACGGCGGATGACGCATATCAATAAGCTGAACAACAAGTTTAATCTGCCTGCCGGACTGAAAATAGCCTTCCATAAGTTCACCGAAGCGATCTCTTTCCTGTTTTGAAATCTTAGCATATCCATATCCGGGCAAATCAACAAATCTGTTGCCGTCAACATCATAAAAATTAATTGTTACGGTTTTCCCGGGAACAGAACTTACTCTTGCGAGATTTTTTCTGTTAAACAGTTTGTTGAGCAGTGAACTTTTACCAACGTTAGATCTGCCTGCAAAGGCGATTTCAGACACATCTGATACAGGAATCTGCGATGAAATACCGTATGCACTTTTAAATTCTGCTTTATTAAAATTCATATCATTTACCTGTAATTACTGTGTTACCGATATTCTGCTGTCTTTTTCGGCATTGATTAAATGATTGAATTTTTTCTTCTTTTCGGGTTTGAATTCAAGAGCAATATCCATAACTTCTTTGAACTCTGATACGGGAATGAATGTAATTCCCATCTTAACCTCATCTGAAATTTCAACCAAATCTTTAATATTGTCTTTCGGAATTATAACTGTTTTACAGCCTGATTTATATGCAGCCATACTTTTCTCTTTAAGTCCGCCGATTGCAAGCGCGTTTCCTTTAAGGCTGATTTCGCCCGTCATTGCAACATCATATTTTATCGGAATTCCTGTGAGTTCTGAAACTATTGCTGTTGTAATTGCAAGTCCTGCCGACGGACCGTCTTTAGGAACTGCACCTTCCGGGGCGTGGATATGAATATCTTTAGTTTTGTAAAAATCTGCATCAATGCCAATTTTATCGACAACTGAACGAACGAACGAAACGGCAATTTTTGCACTTTCTTTCATAACATCGCCGAGGTTTCCCGTAAGTTCAATTTTACCTGTGCCGTTAAGCGCAGAAACTTCTATCGGAAGCAATGTACCGCCTGCACTTGTCCATGCAAGACCGTTTACAACACCGATTTTATTTTCATTGCCGATAATGTCTTTTTTGAATTTTTCAGGGCCCAACAAATCTTCAATATTGTTTTTTGTTACTCTGAATATTTTTTCACCGCTTTCAAGCGCGACAGACGCTTTTCGGCAAAGCGAGGCGATAGTTTTTTCAAGTTTTCTTACTCCTGCCTCTCTTGTATAACTTTCAATAATAATATTGACTGCATCATCGGTAATTTTGAATTCCTTTGAAGTAAGATTATGCTTAGTCATTTCCTTTTTGAGCAGATGTTTTTTAGCAATATAAAACTTTTCTTCTGCTGTGTAGGAGTTAAGTTCAATTATATCCATTCTGTCGTAAAGAGGAGCGGATATTGATGACACATCATTTGCTGTAGTTATAAAGAATACTTTGCTTAAATCAACAGGAAAATCAATATAATGATCATTGAAAGAGAAGTTCTGTTCAGGGTCGAGAGCTTCAAGCAGTGCTGATGAAGGGTCGCCTTTATAATCATTGCCTACTTTGTCGATTTCGTCAAGCAGAATTATTGGATTCATAACTCCGCTTTTGATAACCGCCTCAATTATTCTGCCTGCCATTGCGCCTATATAAGTTTTTCTGTGTCCTCTGATTTCCGCCTCATCGTGAACACCGCCGAGGGCAATGCGCACATATTTTCTGTTCATACTTTTTGCAAGGCTTTTAACTATTGAAGTTTTACCGACGCCGGGAGGGCCTGCAAGGCAGATTATCTGACCTTTATAATCGGGATTTCTTTTATAAACAGAAAGTGATTCAATAATCCTGTCTTTAACTTTATCGAGTGAATAATGCTCTTTGACAAGAGTTTTTCTGCTTTTTTCAAGGTTAATTGAATTTTTAGTGTATTTGCCAAATGGAATTTCAAGGCATTTATCAAGATAATTTCTTACTACTGTGCCTTCGTGAGAACCGCTTGGCATTTTCATAAGTTTATCACATTCTTTGAGCAGTTTTTCTTTTATTTCATCTGAACATTTCAACTGAAAAATTTTCTGCCTGTAATTATCTGCCTCATCAACGGGATTTTCTGTTTCACCGAGAATATCCGAAATTACTTTCATCTCTTCCCTGAGATAATATTCGCGCTGATTTTTATCTATATTATCCTGAACAATATCGTGAATTTCTGCCTCAAGTGCCAGCGTTGAATTTTCTTTTTTCAAAATAACGATTAGTCTTGAGAGCCTGTCAAGTATATCGACCGCCTCAAGAACGGTCTGCTTATCGTTGTAATCGAGAAAAGAATTTGAACAGATGTAATCGCACAGTTTACCGCTGTTTCTGATTGACATAACATTAACTTTTACATCATTACTGATTTTTGATATGTAAGATGAATAAATTTCAAATTCTTTTTTTATCGTTCTGCTATAGGCTGTCTGTTCTTTCGGAGTTAAAGAATAAGTTTCCGTGACTTCATTGACATTAGCTTCAATATAAGGATTTGTGATGTTAAAATCAACTATTTCTCCCCTGCTGTTTCCCTCAACAATAACTCTCAAATTATTTGATGATGAAATATTACTCATCTGTTTAATGGTGCAGACAACACCCATTTTATATAAATCGTCAAACGATGGGTCATCGCGGGCAGGGTCTTTCTGTGCAGTGAGAAAAACTTTCTGATTATTGCTCATCGCAGTTTTCAGCGCCTCTATGCTCTTTTTTCTGCCGACATCAAAATGAAGAATCATTTCGGGAAAAATTACAAGACCCCGTAAAGGAATTACGGGAATAGATATTATATTGTCAAAAGTATTAATATTATTCATAAATTCACCTGTAAATAGGCTGTTTGCCAAAATAAACTGCGAATATTATATAATAAAAAAAATAAAAAGGCAAGTATAAAGTAAAAACCTCATACCTGCCGATTTTAATTATGCGTTTTTAATTGAAGATGCAGTTAAATTTTTAATTTTCTTTGACGGATTTCTTAAAACAATAGGTTCTTTGCCGTCTTTAACAGTATCTTCTGTAATTATAACTTTTTCAACCGTTGCGTCACTCGGAATTTTAAACATAAGTTCGGTTAAAACACTCTCAATAACACTCCTGAGTCCTCTTGCACCTGTTTTTCTTTCAAGGGTAATATCCGCTATTGCCTCAAGCGCTTCCTGTTTAAATTCAAGATCTACTCCGTCAAGTTCAAAAAGTTTTGTGTACTGCTTAACTATTGAATTTTTAGGTTCAGTCATAATTTTAACTAGAGCATCTTTATCAAGATTATTTAAAACTGTTATTACAGGAATTCTGCCGATCAGTTCGGGAATCAGTCCGTATTTAACAAGGTCGTGCTGAATAGTCTTTTTAAGGATTTCATTCTGCTCAACCTTATTTGATTCAACATTTGCGCCAAATCCCATTGATTTTGAACCGATTCGTTTTTCAATAATCTTTTCTATTCCATCAAATGCACCGCCGCAGATAAACAGAATATTAGTTGTATCAATCTGTATAAATTCCTGCTGAGGATGCTTTCTGCCGCCCCCGGGAGGAACATTTGAAACAGTACCCTCAAGAATCTTTAAAAGTGCTTGCTGAACACCCTCACCGCTGACATCACGGGTTATTGAACGATTTTCTGATTTTCTTGAAATCTTATCAATTTCATCAACATAAATTATACCGCGTTCTGCTTTTTCAATATCAAAATCAGCCGCCTGAATCAGTCTTAAAAGAATATTTTCAACATCTTCGCCTACATAGCCTGCCTCAGTTAATGTTGTTGCATCTGCAATGGCAAACGGAACATTAAGTATTTTGGCAAGTGTCTGGGCAAGCATTGTTTTGCCAACACCGGTAGGACCGAGCAGAAGAATATTGCTTTTCTGAATATCAACATCACTGTTTGAATTTGAATAAATTCTTTTATAGTGATTATATACTGCAACGGAAAGTGCAATCTTTGCATCATCCTGCCCGATGACATATTCATCAAGTTTTGCCTTGATTTCCTCGGGCTTAGGCAGAACCATATCTTGTTCTGCTTTATGGTTTGACGCACGGTTATCAATCGGAGATTCATTGATAAGATTGTTACAGAGCCCAATACATTCATCGCAGATAAATACACCGGGACCCTCTATTAATTTGTGTACCATAGACTCGGATTTTCCGCAAAAGGAACATCTTGCCATATGATTTCTGCCATCATCTCGTGCCATAGGGACAACTCCAAACTAAATTATCTTTTGTCTATAACCTTGTCTACAAGGCCGTATGCAAGAGCCTCTTCGGCAGTAAGCCAATTATCTCTGTCGGTATCTCTCATAAGGTCTTCAACGGGTCTTCCGCAGTTTTCAGCCATAATTCTGTTTAACTTTTCTTTTGTTTTAAGTATATGTTTTGCTGCGATTTCGATTTCGGTTGCCTGACCCTTTGTTTGACCGAGTGGCTGATGAATCATAACTTCAGCATTCGGCAGGCAGATTCTTTTGCCTTTTGCACCGCTTGAAAGCAGAAAAGCACCCATTGACGCTGCCATACCGATACAAATTGTAGAAACATCACACTTGATGTACTGCATTGTATCGTAAATTGCCATGCCGTCTGTAACTGAACCACCCGGAGAATTGATATAAAGGCTTATATCTTTCTCACTGTCCTGACTTTCAAGGAAAAGCAGCTGGGCAACAACAAGTGATGCCGTCTGCGAATTTACTTCATCTGAAAGAACTATAATTCTGTCATTAAGAAGTCTTGAAAAAATATCCATTGAGCGCTCGCCGTTGCCGGTCTGCTCAAGAACATAAGGAACTAATGCCATAGTAACACTACCTTTAAATAATTATTCTATAACTGCAGATTCAACAATCAAATCAACAGCCTTATTGCGTTTTATATCTTCTGTAAGCTGTTCGACAGGAACTGCATTTTTAACCTGGTCTGCATCCATACCGTATTGCTCGCCGATTTTTGAAGCCTCTGCGTCAATTTCTTCATCAGATACTTCAATATTTTCTGCTTCCATAATTGCAGCAAGTGCAACGGAAACTTTAACCTGCTTTTCTGCACCTTCTTTGAATGATTCCTTGAACGTGTCCATATCCTGTCCCATATACTGAAGATATGTTTCAAGGTTAAGACCCTGCATCTGAAGTCTGTAACTATATTCCTGAATCATTTCATCAGTTCTCTTAGTGAACATACATTCCGGAATTTCAGCTTCCATATTTTCAACAACCTGCTCTAAAAGCTGATTTTCGAGGTCAACTTTAGCATCTTTTTCTTTCTTTTCGGAAATCTGCTTTTTAAGGTCATCCTTTACTTCGTCAAGAGTATCAAATTCAGAAACATCTTTTGCAAATTCATCGTCAAGTTCTGGTAATTCCTTAGTTTTGATTTCGTGAATTTTACATTTGAATACAGCGTCTTTGCCTGCAAGTTCCTCCGCATATTCTTCCGGGAAAGTAACATTAACATCAAATTCTTCATCAATGCTGTGACCTGCAACCTGTTCTTCAAAGCCGGGAATAAATGAACCTGAACCGAGTTCAAGCGGATAGTTTTCACCCTTGCCGCCTTCAAAAGCAACGCCGTCTGTAAAACCTTCAAAGTCGATTGTTGCAGTATCGCCGATTTCAGCATTTCTGTCTGTTACATCAATAAGGCGAGAGTTTCTCTCCTGCATCTGCTTCAATTCGTTTTCTACATCTTCATCTGTTGCTTCGGTTGGAAGCTTAACAGCCTTTAAGCCTTTGTAATCACCGAGTTTAACTTCGGGATATGTAGTAACCTTCATTTTCATTTCAACGCCGTCTTCCTTGCTCATAACAGGAATTTCAAGGTCAAACGGAGCGTCTACAACTTTAAGTTCAGCCTCTTCAATAGCAGAAGAAACTGCCTCCGGGTAAACAATGTCAAGTGCTTCTTCATAGAAAGCGCCTTCACCGTACATTTTTTCAATCATGCCCTGTGTTGCCTTGCCTTTGCGAAAACCGGGCAGCTGAATATTCTTTCTGCCTTTGAGATATGCCTGTTTGCAGGCGTCTTTAAATGCGTCACTGCTTACTGTAACTTCAATTTCGTAAGTATTTGTATCTACTTTGTTAGATGATTTAAGTGCCATCTTTAGACCTCCTAAATAAATTTTATTAATCACCGAATAGGCATTATAACATAAGTATATGACTTTTTCAAGTTAATATTTGTTAATTAAATAAGGAGTAAAATTTAATCTGTCGCAGGAAATAAGTTTAAAGTCTATTCCGTCAATAACTCCCTCACGGGCGTATTTTGCACCTTCTCCGTGAAGATGCCCGAAAAAGCATTTTTTTATACCGAATTCTTTTAATAAATCAATAATTTCTTTACATTCGGAATTTGCCGTAATCGGCGGATAATGAAGAAAAACAAATTTGGTGTCGGACTCTGCGTTTTCAAGACTGCGTCTTAAACGCATAACTTCCCTGTTTAAAACCTTTATATCAAGTTCTTCTTCGCTTTCAAACATCCATCCTCTTGAACCGCAGACGGAAAAACCGTTAAAATTATAAGCATTATTATAAAGAAATTTTATCGTTTCGAAATGATTTTCGTCGATCATTTTATTCATTTTTGAAACGGTATTCCACCAGTAATCATGATTGCCTTTTATAATTATTTTATTGCCGTTTAAATTTTCGATGAAATTCAAATCCGGAATAAGTTCGTCAAAATTCATTGACCAGCTTATATCGCCTGCAATAATCACGTCATCGGCAGGAGTTACTATTTTATTCCAGTTTTTTTGTAATTTTTCAGTATAATTCTGCCATCCGCTGAAAGTATCCATCGGTTTATCAGCACCGAAAGATAAATGTGTATCGGCAATCGCAAATAAAGACATATATTCTCCTTGAATAAAATAATTTAATCGGTTAAAAATATTAACGAAGGGAGTGAATGAAATGGACGAAATTAAAGGAATCACTTGTGACGCAAAAAACTGCATTTATCATGATAAATCAAATTGCTGTACTGCCGGACACATTCAGGTAGGCTGCAAAAGCGCAACATCAACATCAGAAACAAAATGTGAAACATTTGAATGTTGCGATAACTGCAACTGCCAGTAATCGCAGAAAAGTGCAAACGGCTCTGATTTCAGAGCCGTTATTTTTTTATAAATTAAGAAGTTTAAAAACCATTTCGCTCATATCTTCTTTATTACAGATATTTTTGAATCTTACTTCTTTATCTTTAAGATTTGCAAGCGGTGCAGGAACATCGGCACAAGATACACTATGAAGTTCATCAACCATATCAAATTCATCAAGTTCAGGCGTTTTGCCGCTGAGCAGTGCAGTGAGAACACTTTTTGAGAATTTATATGGTGATGCAGTCGAATCAATAACAGTAGGAATATCATCGCCTGTCCTTGTTACATATTCATCATAAACATTTACCGCAACTGCCGTGTGAGTGTCACACAGATATTTATAATTATCAAAATGCTCTTTAATTGTATCATTTACTTTTTCTTCGTCTGTATAACCGGCATCAAAAGTTTTCTGAATTTTTGAGATGAGTTCATCGGAAACGGTGTATTTACCGTCTTTCGAGAGTTTGCCCATAAGGTCAGAAACAAGTTTATCATCTTCGCCGCTCATATGATAAAGAAGTCTTTCAAGATTTGATGAAATAAGAATATCCATACTCGGTGAAGTTGTAGCATAAAAATCTCTGTTTCTGTTATAAGTGCCTGTTTTAAGGAAATCAGTCAAGACATTATTGGTGTTTGATGCACATACGAGTGTTTTAATCGGAACGCCCATCCGCTTTGCATAATAACCTGCAAGAATGTTGCCGAAATTGCCTGTAGGAACAACAACATTAATGAAATCTCCTGCTTTGATTTTACCCATAGAGAGCATATCGCAGTATGCTGAAAAATAATAAACAATCTGCGGAACAAGTCTGCCCCAGTTGATTGAGTTTGCAGATGAGAACATCATATTTTTTTCTGCAAGCTTATTTTTAATTTCCGAATTTGTAAAAATAGATTTTACAGCACTCTGTGCATCGTCAAAATTGCCGTTGATAGCGCAAACAGAAACATTGCTGCCCTCCTGCGTTGTCATCTGTAATTTCTGCATAGGAGAAACGCCGTGGGCTGGATAAAATACAAGAATTTTTGTTTTATCTACATTCTTAAAACCTTCAAGGGCTGCTTTGCCTGTATCACCGGATGTGGCAACAAGAATAACAATAGTTTTGCCCTCTGCGGTTTTCTTTGCAGAAACAGTCATAAGATAAGGAAGGAGTTGAAGCGCCATATCTTTAAATGCACAGGTGGGGCCGTGCCACAATTCAAGAATATTTTTATTGCCGTCAATATTAACTGTAGGCGCGATCGCCTCTGAAGAAAATTTTTCAGCCTTATATGCACCTTCAACGCAGTAGTTTATTTCATCTTCCGTAAAATCGGTTAAAAATTCTTTTAAAACTGTTTTTGCCCTGTCAATATATGACATTGAAACCATATCTTTAATTTTATCAAGTGAAAACTGCGGCAGCTCACAAGGTACAAAAAGTCCGCCCTCTTCGCTAATACCCTGAGCAATCGCCTGTGACGCAGTTACTTTTATTGAATTATCACGCGTTGATGTATAAAACATAATCTAATCTCTCCTAAATTTAATCTATAGTATTTTAATATAATTCAAAAGCATTTTCAAGGTGTTTGATACATTTTATCTTATTATTTTCAGTGTAAACCTCAATAATGTCAAATCTCGGCTGTAATTTTATGTTATTGTTTGATATATAAATTTGAGCGGTAGCAATTATTTTTTTCTGTTTGCGGTAATCAACAAATTCGGCAGGAGCTGCTATTGAATTCTGATTTCTCATTTTGACTTCAACAAAACAGATCGTTTTGCCTTTTTACATTATAAGGTCAATTTCACCGAAAACAGATGCGTAGTTAAAATCAAGAAGTTTATACTTTTTCTTTTTCAGGTATTCGCACGCTTTGATTTCTGCTAATTTTCCGAGTGAATTCATTTGTTAAGTACCTTTTTTAAAAATGATTTTCTGTGAATTTCACAAATTCCGTATTTTTCTATCATTTCATAATGCAGTTTTGTGCCGTAGCCTTTATGCTTTTCAAACTGATACTGCGGATATTTTTCAGCCATTTCAAGCATATATCTGTCTCTTGAAACCTTGGCAAGGATTGAAGCGCAGGCAATAGACGCAGATTTAGCGTCGCCTTTTACAATCGCTCGGGCGTCACTTGCAGTAAGCGGCGGAATTCTGTTGCCGTCAATCAGGGCAAGCTGCGGAGCGATTTCGAGCCCATCAACCGCTCTTTTCATTGCAAGATATGTTGCCTGCAAAATATTGATTTCATCAATTTCTTTTTCACTTGCCGTACCTATTGAATAACAAACACATTCTTCAATAATTTTGTCAAAAAGAAGTTCACGCTTCTTTTCCGATAATTTCTTTGAATCGTTAACTCCGTCAACAATATGACCTTTCGGTAAAATTACTGCCGCAGCATATACCGGACCGGCAAGAGGTCCCCTGCCTGCCTCGTCAACACCGCATATAATATCATATCCGTTATTAATTGCTTCATTTTCATATAATAACCAGTCCATTACATTGGCAGCTCCAGGCTGATACGCCCGAGTTTTCCTCCTCTGAATTCATCACAAACTATACTTGCAGTCCGCTCGTAATTTATTTCCCCGCCTTTGATTAAAAATCCTCGTTTTCTGCCTATCTTTTCAAGTATTTCCCAACCCTCAAGATTTTCAAAATCAGCAATTTTATATCTGTTTGAAATCATCTTCGGATTTGTTTTATTCAAAACATCAAGCAAACGGCACGATAAATTTTCAATATCAACAACCTCATCTTTTACAGAGCCGATAAAAGCAAGTTTATCGCCGACTGACGGATCGTCAAATTTAGGCCACAAAATGCCGGGAGTATCAAGCAGTTCAATACCATTGCCGACATTGAACCACTGATTGCTTTTTGTAACCCCTGCCCTGTCAGCAACCACGGCTTTATTTTTCCGAGCCATTCTGTTTATAAAAGATGACTTGCCCGTGTTTGGTATACCGACAACCATAAAGCGCAGGGATTTTCCTGCCATTCCTTTAGCCTCGTTTTTTTCTATAACATTTTTTAACGCCTGTTTGCAGGCGGGCACAAACTGATTAAGACCCTTTCCTGTTCTGCAATCAACGGGCAGGGCAATTATATTATTGTTTTTGTAATACGAAATCCACATCATAGTTGCTTTTTCATCAGCTACATCGCATTTATTAAGCAAAACTATTTTTGGTTTTTTATTGATAATTTCAGAAAGTTCAGGATTTGAACTTGAATACGGAATACGAGCGTCAACGATTTCAACTACTCCGTCAACAAGATTAAGGCTTTCTTTTATAAGACGCCTTGTTTTAGCCATATGACCCGGGAACCACTGAATATTCTGTTTCTGAAAATCGGGCATTATTTCACCACCAAAGATTTAATATAGATATTTTAACAAAAAAATATAAAAAAAACAACCGTCTTATAAAAGACGGCTGAAATTTTGTTAGATGTCTTCTTTAACTTTAGCAGCTTTACCGACTCTGTCACGAAGATAATAGAGCTTAGCACGGCGAACTTTACCTTTACGGATAACCTGAACCGAATCAACATTTGCTGAGTGCATCGGGAAAACTCTTTCAATGCCGACACCATATGACAAACGGCGAACTGTAAAAGTTTTTGAAATGCCAGAACCTTTGATTGCAATTACTGTGCCTTCAAACATCTGAATTCTTTCATTTTTACCTTCACGGATTCTAACGCCTACTCTGACGGTATCACCGATGTTGAACTGCGGAAGTTCAGCCTTCATGCTTGATGCTTCGATAAGTTTTAATGCGTCCATTACAAATTCCTCCTTATTAATTTACAGATGTTCATAACAATAAATTGCAAGCGGACCATCCTTTTAAATGCATTTTGTATATCATTTAAAACTCGTTGCAAGGCAGCAACGGAACAAATGCCTATATAATATAGCATAAGTTAATATGAAATGCAAGCATTTTTTACTTAAATTCTTTAAAATCTTTGTCGAGTATTGCGATTCTTGATATGCTTTTCCATTCAAAATCCATATCAATTAATTTAATAATTGTGTCAAAAAGCAAAGTTGGGTTCAGATTTTTTTCAATCCCAGCCATTAATCTTAAATTAAGAACAATCTCTTCTCCTCTTATTGAAGAATTAAAATTCTGAATTAAGGGTTTTAAATTTGTTTCTTTAAAAATTTTGCGTTTGCCTTTTTTTACTTTTTTTTCGGCATTGATTTCGTCACTGTTTAAAACTGCATTTATTTTTTTAAGCGCAGTTTCATTATTCTTAAACTTAATTTTGAAAACATAATCTGAATAAGCAATGTCTTTATCCTGCCTGAAATCATCATAAACCTCTAAAACTCTGATACCATCAGGCAGCACTTCATTCATTCTTTTTTTGATTTCATTATTCGTTATGTCGCCGATAATTCTTATATCCATACTCTCTGCGAAGCTTTCAATGCCAAGTGATAACGGCAGAGAAAAACTCATATACGGGTGCGGATTAAAGCCTTCGGTATACCAAAGCGGTATTTTCGCTCTTGTGAGTGCTCTCGACATACAGCGGTTTATATCAAGATGACTGATATATTTGCATCTGTCGGTTTTTGAAAATCTTAATCTAACCTCTCGCATCGCAGTGACCTCCGTTAATCATATTGGCGCCGCAGCCTGCACATTTTATACGGCAGTGAGGGGTAGTTTTGTTTTCGTGAGCCTTTTTGTTTTCATTTTCAAGAAATTTTCTTGAAACTCCGTAGTCAAGATGATCCCACGGCAGAAGCTCGTCAAACGGACGTCTTCTTTTTGTGTAGAAAAACGGGTCAATGCCGTTCATCTCAAACGCTTTCATCCAGGCATCGAAATTGAATTTATCATCCCACGAATCAAATTTACAGCCAAGTTTCCACGCATCAAGCATAACTTTGCCGAGCCGCCTGTCCCCTCTTGCAAGAACACCCTCAAGAAGTGAAGTAGGCGTCTGATGATATGAAACTTTTATCTTTTTAGTTGGTATTGACTCAAGCAGATGTTCCTGTTTTGCTTTCAGGCTTTCCATACTGTCCTCAGGTTCCCACTGAAAAGGTGTAAAAGGTTTCGGGATAAATGAAGCACAACTGATTGACACCTGAACACCGCTTCCTTTTTGCCTGTTAGGATTATTATAAAAGGTGTGAATTACTTTCATACCGAGATCGGCAATGCCCTCAATATCTTCCATAGTTTCGGTAGGCAGACCCATCATAAAATAAAGTTTAACCGATGTCCAGCCATTATCAAAAGCTTTTGAACAGGTTCTGATGACTTCTTCTTCGGTAACATTTTTATTGATTACATCACGCAGTCTTTGAGTGCCTGCCTCAGGAGCAAAAGTAAGACCGCTTTTTCTTACTCTGTTAAGTTTATCAACAAGTTCATCTGAAAAATTATCAACACGCAGTGACGGCAGAGAAAGATTAATTTTATCTTTTTCAGTCCAGTCAATTAAGGAAGACAGCATTTCATTGACTTTGCTGTGGTCTGAGGTCGAGAGTGAACACAAAGACAGTTCATCATAACCCGTGGATTCAATTAGTGCTTTTGCTTGATTACTAATAGTTTCTACGGATTTTTCACGAATAGGTCTGTAGATAAATCCGGCCTGACAGAAACGGCAGCCACGGATACAGCCGCGGAAAATTTCTTCCACTGCCCTGTCGTGTACAATACTGATAAAAGGTACAACAAATTCTTTCGGATAAAAGCATTTGTTCATATCGGCAACTACAGACTTTTTTACTTTTGAGGGTGCGCCGTAAAGCGATTTTAATCCTTTCAGTGTTCCGTTTTCGTTATAACTGTCTTCATAAAATGACGGAACATAAACACCTTTAATATCTTTTGCTTTCAAAAGAAATTCGTGTTTTGTTGAACCGTTTTTCTTACATTCATCAAGTAAATCAAGCAATTCTATTGTTGATTCTTCACCGTCACCAAGGAAAACAATATCAACAAAATCGGTGATTGGTTCGGGATTGCAGGCACACGGACCGCCGCAGCAAATAATCGGCGTTAAATCCGTTCTGTCGCTTGATTTAAGCGGTATTCCTGCCAAATCAAGCATATTTAGAACATTAGTGTAAGAAAGTTCATACATAAGCGTAAAGCCGATAATATCGAAATCTTTTATGTAGTCTCCGCTTTCAAGAGCAAAAAGCGGTACATTATTTTTACGCATCTGCTCTTCCATATCGGTATCGGGTGCAAAAACACGTTCGCACCAGTAATTTTCTTTATCGTTAACAAGTGAATAAAGGATTTTCATACCGAGATGACTCATTCCGATTTCATACAAATCGGGAAAGCAGAAAGCATAACGCAGACTGACTTTGTTTAAATCTTTCTGAATACTGTTAAGCTCGCCGCCTGCGTACCTTGCAGGCTTCTGAACATATTGAAGTATTTTTTCAACATTCTTTTTCATATAAACCTCATTTGATTTAAATTAAAAATTATTAAATAAACCGCAATTAATAATACGGAAAAAATCCTGTAACAAATAAAAATATAAATTGAAACGGCGGTAAGTAATACTAAAAAAATAATTGTAATAATTTCAGATGCCTTTTCGGAAAATAAACATACCAATCTTCCGCCGTCAAGGGGTAAAACAGGATAAAGATTAATTAAAAGAAGTGCAGGATTTATATCATCCTGCAATATGAGATATAAAATCAGATTTACGGCAGGACCGCAGATAATTACAAAAAATTCAGATAATTTGCTCATCCTGCTTTCATAATTCATTGAAATGCCGTAAAAAGAGATATTTATTTTTTGAGGATATGCCTTTAAAATAATAAGGCAAAAAAGATGACCTAATTCGTGCAGTACGGAAAACAAAATAATTAAAACTGCGTTTTTATAGCCGTAAAGCACGGCAAAAGAAAGCAGAAGAAAAAATGAAAAATCAATACTGATTTTTGTTTTATGTATACTAAAATTCAAAAAATCACCGTAAAATAATACGACTGATTATTATTTTTTATTCTTATCAAGATATAATTGTAAAATCATAACGGCAGAAACAGCATCAATATTATCTTTTCTTTTTTTGCCGCTGATATTGTTTGCCGACAAAACATTGTGAGCCATAACGGTAGTAAGGCGTTCATCCTGATATTCAATCGGCAAATCAATTATTTTTGAAAGTTCATATCCGAGAGATTTACATTCATCACATCTGTAGCCGTATGAACCGTCCATATTTTTAGGTAAACCGATAATTATTTTTTCAGGCTTTTCAGAAGATATAATATCTGCAATTTTCGCAATAAGTTTCGGCTGATAGTTTTCTTTAATCACCGAATGAGGATAAGCAAGAGTTTCGTTTTTATCGCAAAAAGCAATCCCCGTTCTGACATCGCCGTAATCAATAGACATTATTTTCATATTTCACCGTAATACTTTAAGAAAAGGGCATCGACAATGATGCCCTTTTAAATTTATTCCGTGCCTGCAGGCTTAGTCGTTTCGGCTGTGCCTGCCGTGTTAGCCGCCGTTGTATTTTCGCCGGAAGATGTTGTTTTTTCTTCATCTTCATCATCGTTATAGAAGAATGTTGATTTACTCGGCATATTTTTAACATCAAACCAACCGTTGCCTGCACCGTAGGATTTCTGAACTATTGTATCTGATTTCGGGAAAGTTTTTTCATTAATTCCCTTTCGGTCATAAATCTCTGCCATGACGGATTTCCAGATTGTTCCTGACGGGTTAGCAGAAAGTCGGTATACTATTTCTTTTGGATTATCATAGCCGTACCATACAGCGGCAACATACTCGGGAGTTCCGCCGATAAACCAACGGTCCTTATCATCTGTGGTAGTACCTGTTTTACCGAAACATTCAACTGAAGAAAGCCTGTAAGAAGTACCTGTACCGCTTGTCATAACAGTCTGCATCATCTTATTCATAATCCATGCAGACGGCTCGCTGAGAGCCTGCTCTTTTGTAGCTTCCGGGTCGGTCTGAATAATTACATTACCTTGGCTGTCCTCAATTTTATAATAGCAATATGGATAATAATACTGACCGCCGTTGCCGAATGCAGCATAAGCCGCAGTCATTTCAAGCGGAATAACGCCTGTTGTAACAGCACCTGTTGCCATAGGTGCATAATCGCAGTCCCTTACAGAATCAAGAGATGAAATATGGAAATTCTCTGTAATAAAATCGAAAGAATAATCAACACCAATCATTTCAAGCGTCTGAGCGGCAACCGTATTCATAGATTTTGAAAGGCCGTACTGAAGTGTAACATTATCGCCTGAATAAGTTCCGCCCTGGTTGGTTGGCCACCATTTGCCGTTTACCTTTTTAAGCGGTTTATCGGGTATCTGTGTATGCCAGTAAATTTTGCATTTATCATCTGTTTTGCTTTTTTCAATGGCAGGACCGTAAATAGACAGCGGTTTGATTGAAGAACCCGGCTGTCTTTCGGCCTGAATTGCACGATTGAAACTCAGTTTGCCGTCATACTCGCCGGTACCGCCTACAAGACCGAGAATCCTGCCCTCATAGTCCATAACAACCATTGCGCCCTGAACCGATTCATCAGGCATTTTTTTATAATTCTCGTAAATTTCTTCAAGTGATTCCTGAACATCAAAATCTATTGCTGTATAAACTTTCAAGCCGCCGCCGTAAAGCAAAGATTTAGCTTTCTTTTCGGTATAGCCCATTTTCTGCAAATCTTCAATTACGGTTTTGATTACACAGTCAACATAATAATTTTCAATTACATTATCGTTGGCACCTGTTTCACTGTCAGTAGTCTGACTGCCCTGATAATCTTCACTGTTTGTGAAAACAAGTTTGTAGTTAAGTGCCTCGTCATACTGTTCCTGAGTGATATAATTCCACTCAAGCATTTTTTTTAGGATATAATCACGACGATCTTTGTTATTATCCGGATATTTTAACGGGTCGTTTTTAGTAGGAGCTTTTGTAATTGCAGCAATACATGCACATTCGGCAACATTCAAATCTTTTACATTTTTGCCGAAATACTTTTCGGCGGCAGTTTTTACACCGTAACATCCATGTGAAAGATAAATTGTATTAAGATAAGCCTCAATAATTTCATCTTTGTTATAGTTTCTTTCAATATTGAGAGCAGAAAGAATTTCATTGAATTTACGAACAAAAGTAACGTCGTTTTCATCTGTCAGGTTTTTAATTAACTGCTGAGTGATGGTAGAACCGCCCTGACTTAGATTCTGAGGCTTTACAATTACGCCTACAAATCGAATCCAGTCTACGCCGTGATGCTTATGAAAACGTTCGTCTTCAATAGCGATAAATGCTTTCGGCATATATTCGCTCATATCTTCAAGATTAACCCAGATACGGTTTTCTTCACCGTGAAGACGTGTAATTTCTTTTGTATTGCCGTAACTGTCTGTTCCGTAAATAAACGAAGTCTGATTCTGGCTCATTTTTTCATCCGTAAGATTGAAAACAGGGTCGCCGTGAACAACACTGTAGCCGTAAATTGCAACTACAGAAAAGCAAACAACACAAACGACGGCAATAACCATTGCTATTCCTGCAAATGCCTTGCCGATTTTTGCTCCTGTGGTGCTTTTTTGTTTTACAGGCTTTTTCTTTTTTCTGTTTTGCTGAGCATTTTCTTTTTCAATAACTCTGCCTCTTTTAACAGGCGTGTCTTTTTTATCGGCAGCACTGCTGTAAGCAGACGGAATATTTTTTTGTTTATTTAAATTCTTCTTGTCCTCGTTATAAACCTTGGCAGAATTATTCATAAAAGATTCAAGTAAATCATCGTAATCCTTATTTGCCATGTTCATACCTCCTAACAAGTTACAATTTTAGATAAATATATTATTATGATTAATTATTATACAATAAAGATTTGAATTAATAAAGAAATTTTTTGTAAAATAATAAAAGGA
>CABUAS010000028.1 GCA_902489595.1 uncultured Oscillospiraceae bacterium
TTTACCACACAAAATGAAATAATACAAATATGAAAAGATTTTTTTACTATTTATATTTATTCATTGCAGGCGGATTTGCTTACTGCACGCTTGAAATAATATGGCGTGGGAGAACACATTACAGTATGTTTTTTGCAGGAGGAATTATTTTTCTTCTGTTCATACTGATAGCGGGTAAAATGCAAAAGGCACATCTTATAACAAAGTGCCTTTTGGGTGCATTGATTATAACTGCGGTTGAAATGATTTTCGGCATAATTTTCAATATCGGATACCAGATGAGCGTATGGGACTACAGCAATATGCCGCTGAATCTGCTCGGGCAGATATGCCTGCCGTTCTCTGTTTTATGGTTCGGGCTTTGCTTTGTCCTGTTCAAATGGGTCATTAAAAAAGATTTTTACGAGGGATTTATCTGAATATTTAATCAGTTCTTCCCTCGCCTGCTTAATTTCATCATCAGTGAGCGGCTCTTTTTCCTCGGGATAATTCCAGTTATCAAAAGGATTTTCCTTTAAAATTATCATTCTGCCGTCACTGTCAAGCGCCCACGGGTAAACAAGAATTTTTCTTTTATTCTTAACATAAAACAGATTGCCTGTTCTGCCATTTGAAACATTTTTAAAGAAAACAAGCTTTTTCGCCTGTTTCATAATGGTGAGCACCTGCTGGTCTACAGGCAGTTTTTTAAACTGATTTCTGTTTATAACAGGCAGAATTACAGTGCCAAGCAAAACGATGAATATTATTAAAATTATAATCTGAGTCGGCGTCATTATATCTCAATCCCTATTGTAATAATTTCAAAAGGCTTATACTCAATAACATCTGTTTCGCCCTCAGCATCTTCAAGCATATTGAGCAGTTTTACTTTTTTATCAAGGCAAATTCTGCCACGCTTGCCGTCCTGCTCGGAAAGCCTTAAAACAATCATTTTGCCGTTTTCGGAGAATTTCATTGCCTGCATATAAAGCGGTGCAAAATCAGCACCTTTGTAATTAACATCGGCTTTAACAAGCGGAGTGTTATACTGATGTGCAATATTATTAATACCTGCATCAACGGCACTTTTTGCGTGCGGCAAAATCATATAACAGAAATTATGATTACCCATATCAGACTCAACATCGGGGCGGATTGTTGCACGAAGGAGTGACAGGCTCATTGTGTTTTCATCAAAGCCAACGCCGTATTTGCCGTCATTGATAATAGCAACGCCGCCGTCGGTTTCTGCAAGGTCACACCACTTATGGTGGCAGGTTTCAAAACGAGCCTGCTGCCAGGTGGTGTTTTTATGTGTTTCACGCTCAATAAAGCCTGCCGAAGTATCGCACAGTGCTTTTCTTGTCAGAACATTGCAGAAAAATTCCGCCTTGGCAAGTTTATGCTTTTCGTGCCAGTCAACAGCATTTTCAACTTCAATGCCTCTGCTTCTTCTAAACAGTCTTACAATCCTTGTCCACGTGGATTTTTCTGTTTTAAGTGTTGTTACAAAGGACGCACATTCGCCGTCCTTTTCAAGCAGTGACAAGGGCTCGGCAACCTCTATATCAATCTGCTTATCTTTATAATTCGGCAAAATATCCCAAGCATCATAATTGCCGGGACGGTCGTCATAAATTCTAAGTTTATTAAAGTCTCCGTCTGCCCACTCTCTTTCAAGTTCTTTGTCATACAGCGATGAAATTGAGCCGTCATCATTGAATTTTACTGAATAATACGGTGTTTCAACATTTTCTCCGATTTCAATCCAATCACCGTCAAAATTTGATTTACGGATATTTGCAGATGAGAGTGCAAAAATATTCGGAATAAGCCAAGTTCCCTTTTCAAAATACCTTGTTGATGTACCGTTTTTATTCGGCACAAAGGTAAGCGCATCTCTTGTAAAATTAAGAGTATTAAAATATTTTGTGTCTGTGCCGATAATATCATCAAGCCTGCTTTCAATCTGCTCATAATCAGCCATAGCGTCTTTATAAACGGGATTTATATGAGAACCCGGCAGAATATCGTGAAACTGATTGATAAGAAAACGCTTATAAAGCTCTGTTATTTCCGAGATAATATTTTCATTTCTTAAAACAGAAAGCATTTCGGCAGTTCTGAATTTATTTTCAAGCCGCCTGTTGGCACGCTTTAAATTGCTTTTTGTCGTGAATGTGCCGCGGTGCATTTCAAGATACAGTTCACCGTCCCACACATCAAGATTATCATTATTTTTTAAATTCTTTTCAAGAAATTCAGCGCCGCCCATATGTGTGCATTTCGGCATAATTGAAAGCTTGTCAAAGCGGTGCATCATTTCAATCATTTCTTCGGTACAGCCGGAACCGCCGTCGCCGTAGCCGAACATATTCATCGTCTGACCGCCGAAATCCTTGTCTATATAAGCCTCCCAGTTTTCCTGAATCTGGCTCGGCATATTCCACGTTATAAAATGAGTAGGCGGAACGCAGGCAAGAACGTCTGTGCCGTCAATACCGCGCCAAATAAAGTTATTGTGCGGAAAACGGTTTGTATCATTCCATGTTGACATTTTATTGGAAACGAAGTAATCAACGCCGCTTTTTTTGAGAATCTGAGGCAATATCCAGCTGTTGCCGAAAACATCGGGCAGCCACGCATTATTAACGGTTTTGCCAAACATTCTTTTATAGGTCTGCTGACCGTAAAGACATTGACGGATAAGACTTTCGGCATTAGGAATATTACAGTCAGGCTCGACATACATTGCGCCGACAGGCTCAAACTGACCGTTTGCTACCTTTTCTTTCAGTTCTTCAAAAACATCGGGATAATATTTTTCAAGTGTTTCATAAACATACGGCTGGGTGTGCGTATACTTGAAATCAGGGTATTTATCCATTAAACGAAGCTGGATAAGCACCGTTCTTAAATTCTTCTGAACGGCGTGAATTCTGCGCCAGTAATAAGCAATATCAAGATGTGAATGTGCAATCAGAGCAACATCGCCGCTGCCCTTATAATTATCGTTTGCATACACAACTTCATCAATATATTTCTTTGCATCGTCAACGCCCGTAAGCTCATCACCGTCAAAATCGATGAAATTCATTGCATTGTTGAGTTCTTTATTAAGGAAATTTCTGTAATCCTCATTAAACAAATCACTTTTTGCAATATCGAGCAAAAGTTCAAAATCCCACACCAAGTCCTGCACTGCATGATTGACTGTGCATATATATGCGCCCTCAAAAATCTGACGGCAACCACGCACGGAAAGGCTTTCGGGATTGCGTTCATCGTCAGGCTTTGAGCGGTTATAGCCCATCATTTCAAAATGAAGCGCTTTTTTATCATCAACATAAGGTGAAAGGAGCATTCTTTCTCTGTTAGGGTCAACACCGCCTATATATTTACCGTTCACTTTTACACAAATTTCGGCAGCGGTTTTAAGCGAAAACCAAAGTTCTTTGCCCTGCAAATGTTTTGGAATATCTACATCGGCTTTTATAAACGCCGTGCCGTCTGGCGTAAAATACATATCGCCTTTACTAAGCGGTCTGTAATCCTTACTGTAATATTCAAATTCCATTTCCGAAATCTGGCGTGCATCACGTATTTCAAGGTTTTTGATTTCCCACTTTTCACTGTAAATATGCCTTTTCAGCCAGCTAAAGCGCAAATCAGTCCATTCCTCAGGGCGCATTGAACGCCTTACAACTTTAATATGTGCCATCGTTCAATCCTTCCATTACATATCCTGAAAATAAGGCTTTCTGCGTACTGCATTCACCTTAACGTTTTTATTTAAATCTTTTTTTATTTCGCTTTCAATCCACTGAATACAGCGGTGCAGAATAAGGCATTTTGAACATTCGCCTCTGAAAATTACGGTTAAAACATCATCTTCAAGAGAAACAAATTCAATCCAGCCGCCGTCACCCTGTATTTTCGGCTGAAGAATATTTTCAACATAATCTTTTACTTTATCCATTGCATATTGCCCCTATGAGTTATTCTATAATGTCGTTGATAACGCCTTTTATTATTTCAAGGCGTTTTTCGGCTTTTTCTTTGCTTTCGTCTTTAATGCTGTAATAAACCTTAATTTTTGGCTCTGTACCGCTCGGGCGGACTGCAAGCCAAGAACCGTCGCATAAAACAAATTTAAGCACATTTTCTTTAGGCAAATCGGCAACGCCTTTTGAATAATCGATTACCTCTTTAACGCCGTCAAAAAGTTCAGTTCCATTTTTACGGAAATGTGCCATAAGATTTTGTATTTTCTCTGCGCCGTCTTTGCCTTTTAAAACAAAAGAATCAAGCGAATCAAGGAAATAACCGTATTCATCATAAATTTCATTAAGCCCATCAATAAGCGTTTTTCCCTGTTCTTTATACCACGCAGCCATATGGCAGATAAGCATTGATGAAACAACGGCGTCCTTATCTCTTGCGTGAGTGCCGACAAGATAGCCGTATGATTCCTCATAACCGATAACAAATTCTTTGTCGCCGCTGTCCTCATACTTATTGATTTTATCACCGATATACTTAAATCCCGTGAGTGTTTCTTCGACGGAAAGTCCGTACTTTCTGCCGATATCAGCGCCAAGCTCTGACGTAACGATTGTTTTAATAAGCGTCGATTTTTCATTAAGAGTTGATTTCTTCATATCAAGCACAAATTTAACAAGCAGTGCGCCCGTTTGATTGCCCGTAAAAAGAACGTACTCACCGTTTTCATTTCGTACTGCTATACCTACACGGTCACAGTCCGGGTCAGTGCCGAGCACCAAATCTGCGCCGATTTCTTTCGCTTTTTCAATGGCGATAAGCAGTGCGTCTTTTTCCTCAGGGTTGGGGCTTCTTACTGTTGAAAAATTACCGTCAGGAAGCTCCTGCTCTTTTACAACTGTAACATTCATGCCGCTGAGCATACGGCGAACGGGAATATTGCCTGTGCCGTGAAGCGGTGTATAAACAATTTTCAAATCTGATTTTTCTTCATAAAGACTCTGCTTTTTAACGGCAGAAAGATAGGCAGAAAGCGTTTCCTCACCAATCATAATAATATTTTCGTTATCGGCACTGCCGAAAGGAATTGAAGTAAAATCGTCAATTTTATTAATATATTCAATCGCATTTTTTGCATCTTCGGTGCAGAACTGACAGCCACGGTTGTCATAAACCTTATAGCCGTTATATTCCTTAGGATTATGTGAAGCAGTAATCATAACGCCTGCGTTGCAGCCGAGATATGCCGTTGTAAAAGACAAAACGGGAACAGGTATGAGCGTGTCATAAAGAAAAACTTTAAAGCCGCAGTTTGCAAAAATTCCTGCTGAAATTTCCGCAAAAAACTTTGAATTATTTCTGCTGTCGTAAGCAATGGCAATTTTGATTTCGCCGCTGTATTTTGATTCGAGGTAATTTGCAAGACCGAAGGTTGCTTTGCCTACCGTGTATTTATTCATACGGTTTGAGCCTGCACCCATAACACCGCGCAGACCGCCTGTGCCGAAAGCAAGGTCTTTATAAAATCGGTCTTCAATTTCTTTTTCATCATTTTTTATTGATAGCAACTCTGCTTTTGTGTCCTCATCTGCAAAAGCAAGCCAGTTTTTATATTTATTTTTAAAATTCATATGACCCTCCGATTATTTTTTATATTGTAGCAAATAAAAAATAAGAGTTCAATATAAAATTTTGAAGATTTAAATAAAAAAGGTTTCCCGTAAACGAGAAACCAAAATTGTATATCAGTCATCAACCTCTTCAAAATCAACTTCGGTGGCTTTTACGCCGTCCTGCAAAATCTGCTCAGTTTCAGCTGCTTTTTTTGCAATAATCTGCACCTGAATATATGTTACAAATTCAAGAACTGCAAAAACAATAAATCCGCCGCCGATTAACTGAACGATTTTTGACTGCGTATCAAAAGGATTTACGATTGACAGAATGCCGAGAACGATTGATGCGATGGACAATACAACCGTAAAAATCCACGAATGGTAATGGCGTCTTGCAACATCTATTGAGTTTACCAAATCGGTCACTCCGCCGACAAGCAATATAATACCCATAAAAAATATCATAACGGAAACAATCTGACGATAAGCACAGCATATAATAACGCCTGCGATAAGAGCAATAATGCCCATAACAAGGGTCAGTTTTGATGTTTTCTTAACAAAATAATTTATCAGCGAAACTGCACCGCTTAAAATTATGCCCGAGCCGATAATAAGCGATGTATAAGCAATCATCTGATCCGGCTTTGCAATCAACAGAACGCCGAGAACTGCGGTTACTATTATTGTGATTATTGAATATTTTTTTAATTCCTTGAAAAAATCAGTCATATGTGCTCCTTTATTTATAACGGTGCGTCGAGGACGCCGCTCCCTACCATGATAGTATTAAACATTTCCAAAAATTCAGTTAAGGGAGAGCAACACACCCTCCCCTATATTATACGACTATTTGTAAAAATTACAAGTAATTATGAATTTGCATTTTCTGCAATAATTTTCTGTGCAATGTGCTCGGGGCATCTGTCATACCTTGCAAACTCGGTTGTAAACGAGCCTCTGCCCTGTGTAATCTGCCTCATAGCGGTTGAAAATGTTACCATTTCGGCATCGGGAACCTCTGCAAGAATTTCCTGCATACCGTCGCCAATCGGAGTCATACCGAGAACACGGCCTCTTCTCTTATTAATATCACCGATAACATCGCCCATAACATCATCATTGCAAACTGCTTTAAGAGTTGAAACAGGCTCAAGGATTATAGGATTTGCGTTTGAAACGCCTTCTTTAAAGGCGATTGAAGCCGCCATTTTAAAGCTCATTTCACTTGAATCAACAGGGTGATAAGAACCGTCATAAAGTGTAGCCTTAATACCAACCATCGGATAGCCTGCAAGAACGCCTTTTTCCATACAATCGTTAAGACCCTTTTCAACCGCAGGGAAGAAATTCTTAGGAACAGCTCCGCCGACTACTCTTTCGGCAAATTCAAGCTTTTCGCAGTCATACGGTTCAAATTCAATAAATACATCGCCGAACTGACCGTGACCGCCGCTCTGTTTTTTATGTCTGCCCTGTGCGGAAACTTTTTTTGTAATCGTTTCTCTGTAAGCAATTTTAGGCTCGGTAAGATTAACTTCTACACCGAATTTTGCTTTAAGTTTTGACACTGCAACATCAAGCTGCTGTTCGCCGAGACCTTTAATAAGCTGCTGATGTGTTTCATTATTTACTTTAAATTCAAGGCTCGGATCTTCTTCACAAAGCCTTGAAAGTCCGTTGGCAATTTTTTCCTCATCGCCTTTTTTAACTGCTTTTACCGCCATTGCATAAGTCGGAACGGGATTTGCAACACCGTCTGCCTTAACATTTTTGCCGACTGCGCACATTGTGTCTCCGGTATTAAAGCCGGAAAGTTTAACTGCCGCACCGATATCTCCTGCCGTAATTTCGCTTGCTTCAATCTGCTTTGCGCCGAACATAGTAACAATTTTTCCGACTTTATCTGTTTTGCCTGTATTGGCATTATAAACTTCTGTGCCCGCTTTGATTTTACCGCTTAAAACTTTGAAAAA
This sequence comes from uncultured Oscillospiraceae bacterium, assembly GCA_902489595.1. GTDB lineage: Bacteria > Bacillota > Clostridia > Oscillospirales > Acutalibacteraceae > Eubacterium_R. Next base: position 7,577 of record CABUAS010000028.1, read on the forward strand.
TGAAAGCTTGCCGATAAACGGGTCTGCAACCGTTTTAAAACAAACGGCAGTCAAATCTGCATTTTCGTCAGGCAAAAGTTCAACAGGCTCATCATCGGCGATTGCATATTCACCTTTCGGAGCGGGACAGCAATCTGCAATAAAATCAAGAAGCAGATTACAGCCTGCACCTGATGCACCCGAAAGTGCAAAAACAGGGATAATAGAACCATCTGCAAGACCGATTTTTACACCCTTGATTTTGTCTTCCTTTGTAAGTTCTTCGCCGCCGAAATATTTTTCCATAATATCTTCGTCAGTGCCTGCAACTGCTTCACAGAATACTTCTTTAATAGCTTCAAAACGAGCCTCATCATCAGGCGCAAAAGCCGTTTCAGTGGCGGTCATACCATTATAGGCATAAGCCTTATCGTCTATCATATTATAGTAAGAAACCACTTTGCCGTTTGTAATTACGGGCACAACAATCGGGCAGACCATAGTGCCGAATTTAGCAACTATACCATTAAAAGCTTTATAAAAGTCAGCCCTGTCATCATCCATTTTAGTAGTAACAAAAATGCGTGACATTCCTCTCGAGCCTGCGTTTTTGAATGCTTTTTCAGCGCCGACTGCAAGACCTGAACGTGCAGAAACTACAATAAGTGCAGTCTCAGCCGCACGAAGTCCCTCGGCGGCACCCTCGGCAAAATCAAACAAACCGGGAGTATCAATAATATTAATCTTTTTATTTTTATATTCACACGGTGCCACAGCACAGGAAATTGAAATTTTGCGTTTCTTTTCTTCGGCATCAAAATCTGTTACGGCAGTACCGTCCTGCACTTTACCGACACGCTCTGTTGCGCCTGCGGCTGAAAGCAACGCCTCTGTTAAAGTAGTTTTGCCTTTTGATGCATGACCTGTTACGGCAATATTTCTTATATCTTCTGCTTTATAAATTTTCATGAATTTTACCTCTTTATTTAAAATATTCTGTTCATATTGTATAATAATTTTCATCATATGTCAAATTTTATATTGAAATTAAACAATATATTAATAAATTTTTCACTATTACATAAAAAAATCGATTTTATTTAGTAAAAATGCACATATAATTATATGATTTTAAAATTAAAAACATTACAAAAATGAAAAAAGGAACGATGTTTTCATCGTTCCCCAGCGTGTAGAAAAAGTCCGAATAATAGATTTGTACCCGCCGCAAATTTTTTATTCATTATTCAAACAGATAAACTCGTGTTTCATACGGTCTTGTTTTAAAGCCGTTACCCTGAACAAAAGTGTTTTCGTAATTGCAGAGAATCGGTGTTCCCTTTTCAAGATCAAAGCCTTTCGGTGCTTCAAACGCAACGCCGTCTTCAGTAAAGGAATTAATTACCAGCAGACGTTTACCGTTATAATTTCTTTCATAAACATAAAGTTTATCGGAATTCTTATAATGCTCCTTATAGTCGCCGTATTTTGCGACTTCATTCTCTTTTTTAAACTTAATCAGTTTTTTATAATGATTAAGGATTGAATTCGAATCTGCCATCTCTTTTTCAGCATTGATTTCGGGATAATTCTTATTTACGGGGAACCACGGTGTGCCTGTTGTAAATCCTGCATTTTCACTATCGTTCCACTGAACAGGGGTTCTTGCGTTATCTCTTGTTGATTTGACGGCAAGTTTCCAGCATAAATCTTCTTTAAGGTGCAATTTTCGTGCAACGGCATAATTATTTTTAACAAAGCAGTCTACATAATCGTCAAGACTGTCAAGTTTTGTGTTGAGCATACCGATTTCCTGACCCTGATAAATAAACGGCGTACCCTGCTGAAGCATATACATATTGGCAAGCATTTTGCCTGACTCGGTTCTGTATTTCTCACTGCCGTACCTTGAAATAATTCTCGGGTGGTCATGATTTTCTATGTAAAGCGTATTCCACGCTCTGCCGTTCAGTTTTTTCTGCCATCTTGAAAAAGCGCTTTTCATCTTTTTAAGATTAAATTTTGTCTGAATATAATCGACCATAAAGCAGTCTGCCTCAATGTGTTCAAAATGAAACATAAGGTCAAGTTCCTTATGGCTTTCATCAATATATTTTAAAGCATTGCCCGGCGTCATCATAGGCGCTTCACCAACGGTAAAGCAATCGTATTTATCAGTTATTTCACGATATTCCTGAAGATATTTATGAATATTCGGACCGTCCATATAATGCTCAATACCGCAGGCGGCAGGAATAGGAAAGCCGTTCGGCAGTCCCTCTTTTTTGGAAATGAATGTAATAACATCTTCACGGAAGCCGTCTACGCCCATATCAAGCCAGAACTTCATAATATCCTTGACTTCCTGACGTACTTTCGGGTTATCGTGATTCAAATCGGGTTGTTTTTTTGCAAAAACGTGAAGATAATATTCTCCCGATTTATCATCATATTCCCATGCGCCGCCCTCAAAGCAGGAAAGCCAGTTATTAGGCGGTCGTTTGCCCTTGCCTTTGCGCCAGATATAATAATCACGGTAAGGTGAATTTTTATCTCTTGACGCTTCAAACCATTTGTGTTCATCACTTGTGTGATTTACGACCAAATCCATAATGACTTTAATGCCGCGCTTATGTGCCTCATCAAGAACTTTCTTAAAAAGTTCAAGCGTACCGTATTCCTTATGAATATCGCGGTAATCGGCAATATCATAGCCGAAATCCGCATTCGGTGACGGATAGAGAGGCGAAAACCAGATACAATTAATACCCAGTTCCTCAAGATAATCGAGTTTACTTAGTACCCCCTCCAAATCACCTATACCGTCGCCGTTGCCGTCGCAGAACGAGCGAGGCCAAATCTGATAAACGACTAATTCCTTGTACCAATCTTTCATAATTTTTCCCCTTTTTTATTTATTTAAAAAATAATTGTTTTTAGTGCTTTTGCGGGAGGGCACAGAGGCCCTCCAAAATAAGTTTTTTTATTATACGGGCGGATAATATCCGCCTCTACGATGATGCAAATTCATTATTACGGCGGGGTGAGGGCACCCCGCCCTACGGTGATGTAGTTTCGTTGTTGCGGTGCGTCGAGGACATCCAAAACACACGCATAATTAAAAATCTATTGTTTTTGTTTCACCTGCTGAAAAATGGACTGTTTCGACATTTTTATCAAACGGAAGGCAGGCAATTTCAATATCCTGTTCAATATCGGAAGTTATTGTTACAGAAGCAGAATTCTCGTTATAATTCCACTTAAAACTGTCAATCGTTGCTCTTGTTCTTGTTTTAAGACCTGTGATTTCACCGCCGTCAAAGCCGCTCAGCGGAACTGACGGCAGCAAATTAATAAAACCGTTCTCGGAATATGCAAGGCTTTCGTTTATAATGCCGAGATAACCGATTTCAAAATCCGTACAATATGCGCTTCTTCTGTTTGTATGATGATTTGTCATAAGCGATTTATAATAAATCTTACTGCTCATAAGTCCCACCAGTGCATCTGTAACGCTTTCTCTGTCTTCAAGTCTTGCGGCAATAAGCGCTCTGTGCACAAGTGCGTGGCTGGCGTGATTTTCACTTTCACGGTTTTCTATAGCCTGAATGCAGGCAATTTTCAAATCATCATCCTTTTTAGTTTCATTAAGCGGCCATACACAATATAAATGGCTTAAATGCCTGTGCTCATTATTTTCATCAAAAGCAGTCGTTGCCCATTCTTTAAGGGCGCCTGTTTCATCATAAACATAAGGCGGAAGTTTATCAATCATATTCTGATAGACCGAAACATCTGCATTTTCATCAACACTTTTCAAAATATCAATCAGCATTTCCATATTGTTTCGGCAAGCCGAAATATCTATAGCGCTGTTTGCGACTGACGGGCTCGGATAATTTGACGGATTATTTTCGGGAGAATATGACGGCACGATGCAGTAATACTCGCCGTCTTCAAGTTCCGTTTTGCCCTGCTCATAATGAATACCGCCGTCTTTATCGGTATAATATTCAGTTGTCAGCAGTTGCTGCCAGTAATTTGCAGATTTGATAAGCAGAGGCATAAGAACTTCTGTTTTCAAATCAAGATAACCTTTTTCATTAATCAAAGCAATATCATCATCTGTAAATGACATAACGTCTTTGATTTCATTAAGGCTGAATTCGTCACTTAACGGTATCTGAATATCACCGTAACATTGCAAAGTTTCATAAAGAGGCTGCAAAAGCCAGCTTGCGCCCGCATTCCAATACCTGAATGGGTACGGATAGCAACTCTCGGTCATAAGCGCCATATCGCCGTCACTGTTTACAGGTGCCTGAATCGCATCAGTAAAGCCGTGTGTTGCCTTGGCGTTTTCCTGCCAGTCATCAACCTGACGAAGAATAAAATTAGTGTAGCCGACAGGAGCATCTGCAATATTTGAAGTATTCATTGACGAGGTTTGCAGATTAACATTGGCATCCATAGTATATTTACTGCCCCAGCCGCCGTTCCATTCACCTGTCCACATACCGTAAAGGCGCGGAGTGGAAACACCTGACGAGCAGAGGTAAGCATATCTGCCCGAATAATAGGCTTTTTCAGCCAGATCGGCAGTAATTTTTTTATTATTGCGCTGATTTTTGAGAAGTTTATCATTTGAAAGCGTTTCATCTGCACCGTCAAGTTTCAGTGACACAGCATTGAACTGAGGAGTAAAAATATCTGTATGCGCCTTAAGGGCGTTTTCGTATGAAAAAACATTATTTTCAGTGTATTTTTCACCGACCGAATTTGTTTTTTCTGCAAGTGAATTTACAAGTGCAAAATCAGTCTGAGATTTAAAATCATCAAATGAACCCATATTATAAGTTCTGTCTGACGCTGAAATTATGTAAACATTATCGGCATCATTTATATTAATAACAGGATTGGAATCACCGCAGAACTGTTCAACATCGGTGATTTTATCATTGGTTACCGACTTATCGCCGCCCTCACATATTATACGGCAAACAGTTGCATAACCGCCGTTTTTAAGCTCACTGTTTTCAAAATCGGGATAATGTGCAATGAATGTATAATAATCGCCGTTTTCATCTGCAAGTTTTTTATATGTAATTTTTGTCTCACTGCCGTCACCGTAATTGGCAAAGGCAGAAATTTCATCAAATGACAGAGTTAAATTTAATTTCGTGCCGCTGTCCGACTGAGAAATCTTTGTAATTGTAACATCATCGGATTTTGACGTAAATGTACTTCTCTGCCACTGCCCGTTTTTATCGGAATAAACAACGCCGGTTTCGGCAGTTTCATAATTTGTATATCTGAAATATTTTTTTGTCCTGTGCTTTTCCTGTTTAATTCTCAGCTCAGCACCCGGGTGAAAACAGTAAACATCATCATAACTCTGATTATCAACAATATCCTGACCGTTAATGATGTTCTGCTTAACGGTTTCAAGTTCGGCAGAGGTGTCGGGACTTATTCTTGCGTTTTCATTCGGCATAATGAAATGCATATTCTGGTAAATAAGCGTATCATTATACGGAGAGCCCGACGCAGCAACGCCCTGAAGCCCGTTGCCCGAAATCATTGAGTTTCGCCACACGTCGGTTTTGTTTTTTCCTTTTTCCGAAATCTCATTATAAGATGTTGAATATGAAATCTTTTGCACATTGTCAAAATAATCGGTTATATTCATTTTATTTGCCGAGCAGGATGCAAAGCACGGCAGAATACTTAATGATAACAAAATACAAATAAATCTTTTCATTTTGTTCATAAATTCAAACCTCCGATATACACTGTTTAAGTACATTATAAAATGACTGCAAATTAAATTCAAGTAAAATAAGGCAATATTATTGACATAAATGATTATTTAAGTTAAAATTAACATATGGTTTTAGACAAATATAACTGGGGGTATACTTATGAAATTACAAAACCTAATTGACAAAAAAGATGAATACGCACAGTATATGCTTGACGAAATCACCCATATCTGTAAGGATTTTGAAAAAAGAGATCCCGGATCAAAAGGCGAATTGCAGGCATGTGAGTATATGGCTGATGTTCTTAAAAAGGACTGCGGCTGTGAAAGAGCAGACATTGAAAGTTTTAAAGAAAACCCGGGTTCATTCTTCGGATGGATTTATTTTACAATCACAATGGTTCTTCTTGCTATTGCGTTGTTCTTCTTCTGCCCGCTTATTTCAATTATTTTAATTGTCGGCGGACTTATCATTGCATTTATGCAGTTTGGTCTTTACAAAAAATTTGTAGATAAATTTTTCCCTGAAAAGACAGGTCACAACGTAACGGCTATCAAAAAATGCACAGGCGAAGTTAAACGCCGTATTCTGTTCAACGGTCACCCTGACGCTGCATGGGAATGGCCTGTTAACTACAAACTCGGCGGTGTTGGTTTTGAGGGTCACGCAGTTATCTGCGGAATCGGTGCAGTTTATTACATAGTTGTTTCGGCAATGTATATCGCTCAATACGGCGTACATTTTGCGGCAGTTGATTTCAGCTCAACTCCTGTTAAAATGGCTCTCTGGGGATTTATTTTCGTTCCTTTCCTTATCGGTCTTTACTGGATGTGGAACGAAGACAGAATTGTTGACGGTGCCAACGATAACCTTTCAGGCTGCTATATGGGTATTGCCGTTATGAAAGCACTTCAGGATGCAGGAATTACACTGGAAAACACAGAAGTCGGCGTTATTCTTACAGGCTCGGAAGAAGCAGGTCTGCGCGGCTCAAAGGCTTGGTGTGAGGCACACAAAGGTGAGTTTGACGATGTGCCTACATTCATTTATTCATATGATACAATTCACGATCCTAAATTCCTTATGGCTAACTACCGTGACCTTAACGGTACAGTTAAGGCTGATAAAGATGTTTCAGACTTATTTGTTGAGGCAGCAAATGAACTTAACATCGGATGTAAAAAAGGCTGGGTTCCACCACTTGGCGGTGCTACAGACAACGCTGCTTTTGCTCAGGCAGGTATGCGTTCAACAGGTATTACAGGTCTTAACCACAAATTGGAAGACTATTACCACACAAGAAGAGACACCTATGATAATATGAATCTTCAGGGTCTTGCCGACTGCTACGCAGTAAGTATGAAAGTGCTTGAAATGTTTGACGAAGGCGCAAAACAATAAAATAAAGCATTTATTAACCGAAAGGCAAATCGCCTTTCGGTTTTTTTATGTAAATGTGTTGACAAAGGCGAAATTATATGCTAGTATGCAAATAGATACTTTTGGTATGTAAAGGTGAATTATCAATGGCAAGAAACAAATATCCCGAAGAAACAAGAAAACTTATAATTGAAAAAGCAACTGAATTATTTTTACAAAAAGGTTATGAAAACACTACTGTTCAGGACATAATCGACAATCTCGGCGGGCTTACAAAAGGTGCGGTTTACCACCATTTTCCGTCAAAAAATGATATTCTGCTTGCTGTTATGACAAACATATACGCCGAAAATCATCTTCTTTCGGACTGGGAAAAAGTTGTTAAAGATGAATCGCTGAACGGCAAAGAAAAAATCAAAAAAATGTTTGCAATGAGCCTGAGCGACCCTGATGAAAAGCGCTTTGCTTCTATGAAAGTTGACTATAAAAAAAGCCCCGAAATGCTGAGCGACTATCTTAACAGGTCTGTAAACCACCTTGCCCCCTGTTATTTTGAACCTGCAATAAATGACGGAATTAAAGACGGGTCAATAAAAACAGATTATCCGAAACAACTTGCACAGGTTATGATGGTGCTTGCAAATATATGGCTTAATCCGCTTGTTTTCCCATGTGACAGCGCCGAATTAAAGAATAAATCCCTATTTTTGGGAGAGCTTGCAGAAAAACTCGGACTTGACGGTATGCTTGATGATATTTACCCGCTTCTTGAAAAATACGCATTTGAATAATAAAAGCCGATCATTTCGGCTTTTAAACAGCAGTTATACATACCAAAAGTATGTATAACACAAAGGAGTAATCATTTATGAAAAATCTGTATGAAAACGAAACTTATTTAAGAAAAAAAGAAATGCTGATTTACGGCATTTCAAACGGCGGTCAGGTGCTTGGATATTCGCTTATTTCTTCTTACCTGATGTATTTTTACATTAATGTTTTTACGATTGATGCAAAAATAATCTCTTTGTTTTTTCTGATAGGAGGAATATGGGATATTATCAACAATCCTCTTATCGGTACATTTATTGACCGCAAAAACAGTACAAACGGAAAACTGACAACATTAATAAAACGATTCACACCGTTTCAGGGAATTGCAACAATGCTTATTTTTATGGGACCTGTTTTTATAAAAACGTCCTCCCCTTTCGCTCCTGCAAAAATAATTTATCTTCTTATAACATATTTTTTATGGGAATTCTTTTACTCAGTTACAGATGTTTCATTCGGAGGGCTTTCGGCAGTTATTTCGCCGAATCCGATTGAACGTCAAAAAGCAATTTCAATTTCAAACATATGCGTTCAACTATCAGGTTCACTTGTATTTCTTTTTCTGCCGTTAATGATTGACGCATCAAAATCAGATAAATTCAGCATCTCACTTTCAACAGTATTCATAATCGTAGGAATTATTGCAGGCACAGTCGGTGTCGGTCTGTTCTCACTTTCAGGATATTTTGTAAAAGAAAGAATAAAGCCCGAAAAAGAAAAGCAATCATTAAGCGAACTTATATCAAGCGTAATTCACAACAAACCATTACTGTTAGTTTTATCATCTAATCTGATTTCGAGTTTTTCAGGCATAGGAGAAGCGTTTTCAACTTATTATTATCTTGACGTTTTAGGCTATGCCAGCCTTTCAATCATCGCATCAACGCCTGCTTTTATAATTTCAATGTTTTCATATTCACTGATAGGGATTGCAAAAAAGAGTTTCAACAACAAAACGATTCTGTTATCGGCAATTCTGCTTACAGCGGCAAATCAGTTGACACTTTTCTTTATCGGGCTGAGCAATTTTGCCGATATAAAAATTATGCTGCCTGCAATCATAATAAGCAACTGCATAACGGGGATGTGCGGAGGAACGCTAAATGTTCTGCCCACTGAACTTTTAACTGAGGCGTCCGACTATGCGGAATGGAAAACCGGAATACGTACCGAGGGAATTGCTTTTTCACTCAAAAACAGTGCGATAAAAGTTTACGGCACACTGGCGCAGGGCGTTTCTGCGTTTTTACTCAGTATTATCGGATATGTTTCATCTTCAGGCGGAGAAATCATCGCACAAAGTAATGAAGTTCAGAAAAAAATATGGATCATTTATTCCTTGATTCCTGCAATAATACGCCTTTTAAGCGCCGTTCCTATTTTCTTTTACAACATAATCGGTGATGAAAGAAACAAAATGTTTAATGAACTGAAAAAAATAAGAAAAGAGAACTGATATTTTATATTGACAATGAATTTACTGAATTGTACAATAACTTGTGACACCCTGTGTTAAAAGTTATTTTGAGGAAGTAATTTTTTGCTTGAACAGGACACTTTAAAAAAATAAGAAACAAAAATCTGTCTGATGTTTTACAGGTTCTGCGCAATAAAGGCACTTGCAGTTTGGCAGAACTTGCAAAAAATACCAACGGCGGACTTACCACGGTAAAAAAATGCATTTTTCAGACTATGGAATACGGAATGATTATTGAGGGCGACACTGCTGATTCCACAGGCGAAAAAAAAGCAAAGCAGTATCTTATCAATGAAAAATACCAGTATTTCCTATTTTTTATGATTGATAATGACAATTTGATTGTTAAAACATATAATTTTAATTTAAAATGCGTTAATCATTATTCTGTTAATTTTAAACTGAAAAAATTTTATGAAATAATTTGCAGCAACATTGACAGAATGAAAGAAAAATATGACATCGGAACAATTTGCCTGTCACTGCCGTGTGTAGTAAATGGCGGTATAGTTTTAGACTGGTATTACAATTCAAATTTAAACAGATTCAATTTGAAATCAGCACTTATAAATAAATATCATTTAAACACAATTATTCAGAATGATATGCAGCTGACAGTTATCGGAGAAAGTGCAGAAATCCGCCGGAATACTAAAAACATTATAACAGTGCAGTTCGGTCACAACGGTATCGGCGTCGGAGAAATGGCAAACGGTCGTCTGCTTGAGGGCAATTCAGGATTTGCCGGTGAAGTCGGTTATATAAATAATTTGCGTAAAAACATAATGGAATTTCTTACCCCGCTAAAATTGTAAGAAACGCCATTGTATTTCTAAATCCCGAAGTAATTGTATTTTATAAATCTGAAAGAAAAAATCAGTTTAAAGAAATAATCAGCAAAGCAATGATTGATTTGCCCGATTATGCCGTTCCGAAATTTGAAATAACGGATGACTATTTTGAAAGCATAGTAACGGGTTTTATATCATTAATAAATAAATATGGATTTTTTAAGAAAACAGGTAAAAGAAAATGAGCAAACAACTTAAAGACAGAACGTTCAAGGAAATACCGGCATTTTCTTTATTGCCGTTCGGAACAAGCACAATTTACGGAAGGGCGTAAAATTGAAGAATTAAATGCTCTGGCAGAAAAAAGCCGTCAGGAGGCATAAAAAATATGAAAAAAGTATTTGTTGTATCAAAAACACATCTTGATTTGGGATTTACCGATTATGCGGCTAATATCAAAAAGAAGTATCTTAACACTTTTATACCCGATGCAATCAGCCTTGCAGAGCGTGTTAATACGCCCGACAAAAAGTATTTTGTATGGACAACAGGTTCATGGCTTTTAAAAGAAATGATGAATTATGCATACGGCGAGCAGAAAGAAAAACTTATAAATGCACTTAAAGACGGCAATATTGCGCCGCATGCACTGCCGTTTACAACTCATTCGGAACTTCTTGACTATGACACATTTGACTATGAACTTTCAATAGTTGATGAACTTGATAAAATCAGAGGCAGAAAGACGGTTGCCGCTAAAATGACAGACGTTCCGGGGCACTCAAAAGGAATTGTTAAACTTCTTGCCGAGCACGGAATAAAACTTCTGCACATCGGTGTAAACGGTGTATCTGCCGTGCCCGATGTACCCGACTGCTTTTTGTGGAAAAACGATGACAGCGAAATAGTAGTTATTTATTCAGGTGATTACGGCGGAGCATTTAAATGTGATTTTTTAGATGAGGTTTTATATTTTGACCATACTCTTGATAATCACGGTGCCCCGTCACCCGAAAAGGTTTTGAAAAAGTTCGCTGAAATTCAGGCGCAGTTCCCCGAATATGAAGTAACGGCAGGCACGATGGACGATTTTGCCGATATTATCTGGCAGTATAAAAACAAACTGCCTGTTATTGATGGCGAAATCGGTGATACCTGGATTCATGGTTCGGCGGCTGACCCGTATAAATCAGCCTCACTGCGTGAACTTATGCACCTGAAATCCGAATGGCTTGCTGACGGAAGTATGCAGAAAGGCAGTACGGAATATAATGATTTTTCAGACGCTCTGATTTGCATTGCCGAGCATACCTGCGGCATGGACACAAAAACTTATTTTGCTGATTATGAAAATTATCTAAAACCCGACTTTCAAAAAGCGAGAAAAAGAGATAAAATTCTTATCAAACATCCTTTCAGAGATTTTCCGTTCAATATTCTTAACATTATCAACAAAATAAGATTTAAAAGTTCATACAGCATTATTGAAAAAAGCTGGGCAGAACAGCGCAGTTATATAGATAAAGCAGTTGATGCTTTATCTGATACTCACAATGTTCAGGCAAAAGCGGCTTTAAAAACTTTAAGGCCGGAAAATATTGCAAACACATCAGGATTTCAGCCTTATGAAGAACCGCTGAATGTCGGCGGTTTTGAATTCGAACTCAACGAATACGGCGGTATAGGTACTTTTACATATAAAGGCAATAACGTTATAAAGAAAAACAATAATCCGCTGATTGAATACAGGGTTTACACAAGCCGTGATTATGATTTCTGGTTTAATAATTATGCAAGAAACTTTGAAATCAACAAGGTCTGGGGTTATCCCGATTTCGGCAGACCGCTGCTAAAATGTGTTGACGGCAAATACCCTGCGGGCAGGTTTTATTACAAAATGGACCGCGCATATATAAATAAAGAAAACGGGCAGATAAAAGTTTTTGTAAATTTAAAGTGCGACAAAACCATTTGTGAAAAAGCAGGTGCACCGAGGAATATGCAGATTGTTTATACGCTGAACGCTAACGGTCTCAATTTTAACGTTATCTGGTGCGGTAAAGACGCTGACAGGCTTACAGAAGCAATTTTTCTTCATATTTACCCGAACACTTCTGATTTTAGATTGGTGAAACTCGGCAGTCTGATTGATTATAAGAGCACTGTATCAATGGGCGGAAGAAATCTTCACGCTGTAGAAAAATGCATAATGAACAGCGATTTCGGAAATTTTGATTTTATAAACCGCCATTCGCCGCTTATTTCAATCGGGAGGGGCAAAATTCTTGAATACGATAACAAAATTGAAAACATCGAAAAAGACGGCATTTCATACGTTCTCTATGACAATGTGTGGGGCACAAACTTCCCGTTATGGTATGAAGACAACGCCCGCTTTGAATTCAGTATTAAACCACATAATTAAAAACAAAAGCGATAAGTATCCCCGCAAGATTGCCTATAATATACAAACGGACTTGAAGTTGCTTCGCAACCCCTCTTGCGGTGCCCAAAATATGGCGGTGTTACGCCATATTTTGACCGCTGCGCCATCCTCGCCTCGCTTCATCTGCCACCGGCAGCGCTCGGCGACGAAGCCCGGCACGCGCGTGCCTCGGACAAGTTTTGTCTAACAAAAAAGAAACAGTCACCAAAACGGTGACTGTTTCTTTTTGGCA
>CABUAS010000029.1 GCA_902489595.1 uncultured Oscillospiraceae bacterium
CCTGCCATATTTCTCCGCCCTTTCAAGTTTAAGTTATATCTTAAAATTATTATATATAGTTATCGGGCGGATAATATCCGCCCACCTGTTTAATTGCGACAATACAAATCCGCCTTTACAATAATACTGTAAAGGCATTAAAAATATTACTCTGCAGGTACTTCCTGCGCTGTATTATGCGCTTGTTTGTACTCGGCAGTATCAACATATTTTATCATATTTGAATCAAGCCTTGTCATTCCGAGTTTTTCAACTGCATATGTATCTATCTGAGATACAGACACCATAGCCTCAAGCTCTGCATTGAGGCTTATATTTTCACTTTCTGCAAGCGCTATTTCAGACTGAAGGTCTGCTATTTCCCTGTTAAGTTCATTTTTCATTGAAAAAGTAAACATTACGGCAAAAAACATACACATAACAGTAAATGTTATTGCAACGATTGAAAGAGCCTTTCTAAACGCATTTTTCTGCTCTGCAACAAGTTGGACACGGTCTTTTTTCTTAGTGCCCGGTGCAAGCCTTAAACCTCTGCGCCTTTCTTTTTGAGGCGGTGTTGTTTTCGGTGCGGCAGAAGAGCGTGACAGATTAAACGCATCCACCGCATATGCTGCATCATATTCATAAGAATATCTTCTGAAATCATTAGTATTAGTCATTACTCTCTCCCTTTCCGAATTTTTTTATATAATCAGATTAATACTTTTTAAATGCACGGAGCCTTGACGACCTTGCACGGGGATTATCCGCGAGTTCTTTTTCACTCGGTGCTTTAGATTTAAACGGCAGTTCACCTTTAGGCTTATTGCCGCATACGCAGATTGGAAATTCTTTCGGGCAGGTACAGCCCCTTGTCCAATCTGCAAATTTTTCTTTTACAATTCTGTCTTCCAGTGAATGGAATGTAATTACAGCGATTATACCGCCGGGATTCAGCACGTCAAAGGCATTGTCAAGCGCCTGACTTAATTTTTCAAGCTCATCATTCACTTCAATTCTGATTGCCTGAAAAGTTTTTCTTGCAGGATGACCCTTTTTAAGTTCTTTTGCAGGCATTGACGCTTTAATAATATCTACAAGTTCAAAAGTAGTTTCAATCGGCTTGTCCGCCCTTGCTTTAACAATATTTTTTGCAATGGAACGGCTGAACTTTTCCTCTCCGTAACGCCATATTACATCTGCAAGATTCTGCTCATCGTAGCTGTTTACAACATCATAGGCTGACAGACCGTTTTTGCTCATTCGCATATCAAGCGGAGCATTTTGATGAAAAGAAAATCCCCTGCCGCCGTTATCAAGCTGAAATGAGCTTACGCCGAGATCAAGCAGCATACCGTCTATACCGTCAAGCCCGAGATTGTTAACAATGTTTTTTATATCTGAAAAATTACTATGTACTATAGTTATATTGGGCAGACTGCCGAGTCTTTCATTCAGCACGCTGATAGCATCGGGATCCTGATCAATGGCAATAAGCCTTTTTGCTGTTTTTGCAATTTCCCTTGAATGACCGCCTCCGCCTGCCGTGCCGTCTGTAATAATTTTATTTTCATTAAGTTCAAGTGCGTTTATTGTTTCGTCAAACAAAACGCTTTTATGCACAAATTCCATCAGTCTTTATTATTTGCTTTAGCCTTGTCCATCAAATCAAGGAAACCCTCTTTGCTGTTTTGTGTGGCTAAATACTTTTCTCTTTCTTCAGAATTCCAGATTTCGATAGTTTCGCCGTGACCGATAAAAATTACCGAACTGCCGTTTGAAAGAAGGCTTGCATCTTTAAGTCTCTGATTAACTGTAAATCTGCCCTGTGCATCAAGCGACGCTTCTTCAGCCATTGTAAGAAGTTTGCTTGTTGTATCGTACTGCTGGGTTTCAGTGCCATCAAGCATTCGGTTATAAAGTTTTTCAAATACATCTTCCGGATAAAGGACAAGACATTTTGCCTCTTTAACCGTAAAAAGAACAGTATAAAAATCTTTACCAAGGCGATCGCACCACTTTTTCGGAATGGAAAGTCTGCCTTTGCTGTCTAATTTGTAATTGTCAAGTGTTCCTACGAACAGCATAAACGCATCTCTCCTCTCCTGAAATAATGGTGTTTTGCAGTTAAAATTTTGGAATTAATTGAAATCTGTGGGATTTCGTTGAAATTATTGCCTATGAACACATTATAATAGGGTGAAAGCATAATGTCAAGGTCAAATGTCTTATATTTTTTTGAAATTAAAAATTGTAACAGAATTGTAATAATTATTGTGTACCGTCTGACAATATGCTATAATCTGTTATAGAATTATTTTTAAGGAGAAAAAATATGGCAGATTTTAAAACAACATGGAGAGAAAAAATCGGCTACGGCGTCGGTGCGGTCGGTCTTGACCTTTCATACGGTCTGTTCTACTCTTATCTTTCCTACTATCTTTCAAGTGTTCTCGGCTTAAAAGAGGGATTTTTACTTCTTTTAACACCGCTTGCACGAATCTGGGACGGTATCAACGACCCGATTATGGGCACGATTGTTGACAGCACCAAAACAAAAATGGGCAAATACCGCCCGTGGATTGTAATCGGTGCAATATCAAATGCAATTATTTTGTCACTGCTTTTCACATCTTTCGGTATGAGCGGAACAAAACTCTACATTTACATTGCATTTATGTATGTTCTTTGGGGAATGACAAACACTATGGCAGATATTCCGTACTGGTCTATGGTGCCGAGCTTTACAAACGACCCAAAGGACAGAAATCTGATTGCCACTGTTGCCAGAACTTTCAGCGGCCTTGGCCAGGGCATAATCACCGTTGCAACGCCTATCATTCTTCCTCTGCTTTCAAGCGGTATGACGACTGACAAGGGCTACAGTGCAACAGGCTTTTCAAGATGGGCAATAATCTGCGGCGGTCTGCTCATATTGTTTTCATCAATCTGCGTATTTTCAACTAAAGAACGTCATGTTGTTTACAATGCTGAAAAATTCAGTTTCAAAAAGATGTTTAAAGTTATTGCGTCAAATGATCAGCTGATTGTATTTATGATTTTCGCAATGATTTCAAACGCTGGCTGGTATCTTACAAGCGGTACGGCAGTTTACTATTTTACCGATGTGCTTGGTGAACCTACTGCGCAGAGCCTGTTTTCAATGATTGGCGCTGTAGGCTCTGTTTTGGGTCTGCTTGTAATTCCCGTTCTCGGCAAAAAGCTTTCAAACAGAACGATTTATCAGATTTCACTCGGTATGGCAATCTTAGGCTATGTGCTGATGTATATTTTCGGTCCTGTTCTTAAAATTACGATTGCGCTTGACATAAGCTACATTATTGCAAGCATCGGCATCGGCTCTATGTTTGTTGCGCAGACGATTTTCCTTGCAGATATTGTTGACTACGGCGAATTCAAATCAGGCAAAAGAAATGAAAGCATCACTTTCTCAATGAAAGGCTTTCTTCAGAAAATGGCTTACACAATTCAAACTCTCTTCCTTTTCGGCGGTCTTGGAATTATGAACTACAACTCGCAGATTACATCAGGTGCAATCAACGATGAAACAAAAAGTGCAATAGGCTTTATATGCTTTGGTATTCCGCCTGTGCTTATGGTAATTTCACTGATTGTATTCAGCCTTAAATTCAAAATTCACGGCAAGCTTCGTGAAGATGTGCACGATTATATTTCCGCAAAAAGAGCAGAAGAAAACTGTGAAAAATAATAAATTTATCGGCGGGGTGAGGGCACCCCGCCCTGCGAAGCCTTAAAAAGACAGGACCTCCTGCTAAGCAGGAGGTCCTGTCTTTTTGTTCAATTATTTAATTCCAAATCAAGCAAATACTTTTTAATGTCAGTACCATATTCATAGCCTGTAAGACTGCCGTTTGCACCGACAACACGATGGCACGGCACAATTATTATTATCGGATTTTTATTATTTGCACCGCCTACTGCCCTTGCGGCTTTTGGTTTACCGATCATAGCGGCAATATCCTTATAAGACGCTGTTTTCCCGTAAGGCACAGTCAGCAAAGCATTCCATACGGTTTTCTGAAATTCAGTGCCGTTTAACTTCAGCGGTATATCAAACTCTCTTCGCTTTCCGCAAAAATATTCTTCAAGTTGTGTTTTTGCAGTAATAAAAAATCTGCTATTATCTCCTGAATCGATAAAAGCATTATCAACATATACACGTGTTATAAAACTGCCGTCATCTTCAACAACAATTCTGCCGATGACGGAGTCAAAACTTCCTTTATTCATATTTTCTCCAAATAACCGTTTCATTATAAACAAGTGAATCAAGAAAAAAGCCGTTCATATGAACGGCTTAAAATGAATTATTTATTTCCCTTTTTCTCCATAATGCCCTGACGGATTCTTCTTACATCGGCAAGTGCCTTATAAAGTGAATCGTCGATGGCAAGAAGTGTATCATCAGCGTAATTATTTACTGCTGTAAGCATTTCACGGCTCTTATTCTGAGCAGATGTTACCATTTCGTTTGCCTGTGTTGTAGCATTGCCGAGAATTTCGGTTGCCTGATTCTGAGCCTCACGAACATAAGCGTCGCCCTCGTCCTTTGCCTTTGCAACGATTTCGGCAGCCTCAGCCTGTGCAGTCTGTGTAATCTGATCTCTTGCTACAAGTTCACGAGCCTGCGCCTGGGCCTCCTGAATGATTTCGGCAGCCTCTTTTTTAGCCTCTTCAAGAATACTGTTTCTTGAATCAACAATAGCCTTTGCCTGCTTTGTTTCCTGCGGAGTGTTAAGACGGATATCCTCAATGATAGTCTTAATTTTCTCAACGTCAACAAGGCTCTTTTTTGTCATCGGCATAGATGTAGCATCATCAAGCACATCCTCTAAATCTTCAAGCAAAATATCTGTATTAGTCATAATTTGTTTCTCCTTTACATCTTTTTATTACATCATCTAAAATCTGCTGCGGCACAAAACGGGAAATATCACCGTCAAGCCTGCAGACTTCTTTTACCATACTTGATGATAAAAACATATTTTTGCCTTTCGCCGTAAGAAACACCGTTTCAATATCGGGCAAAAGACTTTTATTTGTTAAAGCCTGCTGAAATTCGTAATCGAAATCAGATACAGCCCTTAAACCTTTAACAATGGCAACCGCCTTTTTTTCTTTTGCATAATTCACCAAAAGACCGTTATATGTATCAACCTCTATATTTTCCTTTGTAACTGAGCGTTTTATAAGCTCCATTCTTTCATCAAGCGAAAACATCGGACTTTTCATACTGTTGCCTGTTACAAGAACAATAACCTTATCAAATAACTCGGCAGCCCTTTCAATAATATCAATATGACCCAGTGTAACAGGGTCAAAGCTGCCGGGACAAATTGCAATTTTCATATTTTGCGTCCTTAAAATATATTAACCTTTTTTATAAAGGGTAAGCTTCGTTTTGCCGTAATTTCTTTCTCTGAAAACAATAAAATCGCCGAACTGCTCAGGCAGATTTTCATCTCTTGCAGTTTCACAGACAATAACGCCGTCATCGCTTACGCTGTTAACAAGAGCAGGCATACATTTTTCAACAAGACCCTTATGATAAGGCGGATCGAGAAAAACAATATCAAAATTGCCTTTTCGTGAAGAAAAAACAACACTGTCGCACATTACGACCTGTGAAGCATCATCGAAATTACAATGAGAAATGTTTTTTTCAACAACGCTTTTTGCATCTTTATTATTTTCAACAAAGGTACAAAAGCGTGCGCCCCTTGAAAGCGCCTCAATGCCTAACTGTCCCGAGCCTGCAAATAAATCAAGAACTTTTCTGCCCTCAATTTCAAACTGAATCATTGAAAAAAGGGCCTCTTTTACACTCTCGGCAGTCGGTCTTGTAACATCATCGCCGGGCAAAGTTTCAAGCCGTCTTCCACGTGCACTGCCTGTTATTACTCTCATCATAATACAAATTTCCTTTTACTCATACAAAGACATTATACAAGGCAAATTCCTTATAGTCAAGTTTATTAATCTTATTTTTACAATTAAATCTTTAAATTATCACTGTTTATGAAAAAAATTATATATATTTTCGGCGTCTTTTTTACCGATTCCTTTACATTCGGCAAGCTCGTCAGCAGTACATTCTCTGATTTTGGAAATTGTTTTAAAGTGCTTTAAAAGTGCCTTTGCCTTATTTTCACCGATGCCCTCAATACTTAAAAGGCTTGATGAAAAAGAGCTTTTCTTATGCTTTTTGTGATGATACGAAACGGCAAAGCGGTGCACCTCCTCCTGAATTCTTGAAACAAGCGTAAATGCACTGCGGTGTGAATTAATCTCAATCTCACCGCCGTTATAAGCAATGGCACGGGTACGGTGCTTATTATCCTTAACCATACCGAAAACCGCCGTATCAATATTCATTGCCTTGATAACAGGCAAAACGGCATTCACCTGCATTTCACCGCCGTCAAGCAGAATCAGATCGGGCTTGATTTTAAAGGTACTGCCCTCTTCATCATTATAATAATGATTAAAACGCCTTGTAAGCACCTCGTTCATTGAGCCGACATCATTCTGACCGTCAAAGCCTTTGATGGCAAATTTTTTATAGGCTGACTTCATCGGTCTGCCGTTATGAAAAACGACCATTCCTGCCACATTGTCAGCACCGAAGGTATGCGAAATATCGTAACTTTCAATATATTCGGGAGGTTTTGAAAGGCCGAGAAGATGAGCAAGCTCATCAAGAGCGGCAACCTCTTTACCGAGTCTGCCCTGATTCTGAGCAAGATGCTCATTTGCATTCTGAATACACATATTGACGATTGAAAGATGCTCGCCTTTCTGCGGATGGATAAACTGAACCTTTTTCTCTCGCCTGCTTTCAAGAAACTGAGTGAGCAGTTCTTCGTCTTCTATCTCTCCGTCAGCGGCGATACGGCCCGGAATTCTGTCACGCATTGAATAATAACGCTCTATAAGCTCAAAACGTGCCGACGGCAAATCGTCAACAGCGTCAATCAGCCAGAATTCACTGTCGGTCAGCCTGCCGTTTTCAAACCTTATAACCTCAAAGCACGCTTTTTTGTTTGAATTAACAAGTGCAAAAACGTCTTCTTCGGGCACATTTATGGAAACAACCTTTTGCTTTTCATCAAGATTTTTAATAGCTTTAATTCGGTCACGCAGCTTGCCTGCCTCTTCAAACTGTAAATTTTCAGAGCATTCATACATTTTTTCGGTAAGCTCACGCACTGCCTGCGCACTGCCGCCTTTAAGAAAAGCAACCGCCTCGTTTACATTATTGACATATTCTTCCTTGCTTATACGCCCTGCACAGGGTGCAGAGCAAATACCCATAAACCCATTCAGGCACGGACGTGATTTGCCGTAATCCCTCGGAAAATGCTTATTGCATCTCGGAAGTTTAAATATTTTTAAGGTTTCTTCAACTGCCTGTTTAACCGAGAAATTTGAAATATACGGACCGATATACATTGCATTATCATCGTCCATACGCTTGCACTCTGAAATTCTCGGGAATTCTTCTTTCGTAATTTTGATGTAATTATAGCCCTTATCATCTTTTAAAAGAATGTTGTATTTCGGCATATGCTGCTTAATCAGCGAGCATTCAAGAACGAGCGCCTCAAACTCTGTATCAACAAGAATGTAATCAAAATCGTCAACATTTTCAACCATTCTGATTACTTTAAGCGAGTGATTGCTGTGTGAGCCGAAATAAGATGAAACTCTGTTTTTCAGTTTTTTTGCCTTGCCTATATAGATAATTTTTTTATCCTTATTTTTCATAATATAAACGCCCGGCTGCAGCGGCAGCGCCATGGCTTTTCTGCGAAGTTCCTTTTCGGTCAAACAGCAAAACCTCCTTCTTAAACACAGAATAAACAGGGATAAAATAAAGGCACAGAACAACTGTGCCTTTCAAAATGTAAAAATAAATTAATCTGTAAAACCGCTTTTAACAAGGGCAACAAGACCGTCAACAGCGTCTTCTTCGTCAGCACCGTCTGCAATAATGCGTATGTCGGTTCCGCCCATAATACCGAGTGAAAGTACGCCTAAAAGAGACTTAGCATTTACTCTTCTTTCTTCCTTTTCAACCCAGATTGAGGACTTGAATTCATTTGCCTTCTGAATAAAAAATGTAGCAGGACGAGCATGAAGACCAACCTGATTTTCAACTTTAACATCTTTAACGAACATAATAAAAACCTCTCATCAAATTAAATACAACTGTATATTCTTTGTCACTACTATATTATATCATTAAAAAAAATTAGGTCAATAAATTGAGTAAAAGTTCGTATGCTTTATGAATTTAATACAAAATATTGTGCCGATGTTTGTGCAAAATACACATAAATTTTGTTGTCACTTAATTTGTGACAAATATTTTCTGTCCTCTTTTGTCAGTTCTGCATTTTCCAGCATATCTGGTCTGCGCTCGGCGGTGCGTTTCAGTGACTGCTCTCTGCGCCATCTGTCAACATTGGCGTGGTGACCTGTCAAAAGTACATCAGGCACTTTTCTGCCGTGCCATTCATACGGTCGTGTGTACTGCGGATATTCAAGCAGTGAATTAAAATGGCTTTCCTCTTCAAAGCATTCATCGTTGGAAAGCACGCCCGGCAGCATTCTTGAAATTGAATCGGCTAGAATAAGTGCAGGCAGTTCACCGCCTGTGAGAACATAGTCGCCTACAGAAATTTCCTCAGGCTGAAGCTCTTCGATTACACGCTCGTCGATACCCTCATAATGACCGCAGAGAAGTGCAATATTATCAAGCCTGGAAAGTTCAATAACACGTTTCTGAGTTAAGGTTTTGCCCTGCGGCGTAAGATAAATCAGGTGAGGTACAGTGCCGTCTTTCTCGCAGATTGCCTGAAAACAGTCGTACACGGGGTCAACCTGCATAATCATACCCATTCCGCCGCCGTAAGGCGTATCGTCAACACGGCGGTGCTTATCCTTCGTATAATCTCTTATGTCAACACATTCAATCTGCACCTTGCCCGCACTGCGTGCCCTGCCGATAATGCTTTCGCTGAGATACGCATTGCACATTTCGGGAAAAAGTGTAAGAATACTGATTTTCATATAATTAACCTCGTTAAATCAATTTTGCCATTATACAAGAACAGCAGGCGGATAATATCCGTCCCTACGATATTGTAGGGGTAATCACGAATTGCCCGTTTGCGTTGTAATTATTATTATACACGGGAGGGCACAGAGACCCTCCCCTACAATCATATAAACAAGCCTTGCATATACTTAATTTTTATGATTTCGCTGTCGGTATCAATTTCTTTGACAATATCGGGAATGACGGGGACATATTTTTTTGTGCCGTTATCTACAAGTTCAAGAATATCGGATGCGCCGTGGTTTAGAACATCTGTTACTGTTCCGTATTCCTGTTCGGTATCAATATCCACAACACGGCAGCCGATTAAATCGGCGATATAATTTGCATCATCGTCGATAACAGCGTCATCACGGTTGCCGTAAATGATTTTATTTTTATATTCTTCTGCCTGCTCGATTGAAGTTATTTCGGCAAATTTAATGATTGCCATATTCTTTTGAGGGCGGACAGACAGGAGCGTTAATGGCTTACTGCCCTTATCATCAAGATAAACCGTTTCAAACTGCTTTACATAATCTATGTCGTCACACCACAAATCTAGCTTAAGTTCGCCTTTAATGCCGTGGGTATTGACTAATTTGCCTATTTCAAGATATTGTTTCATATAATCACCAAACAACTGCTTTTACTATAACGGGTCGATGAGGGCATCGACCCCTACAATTAGCAAAAATTCAATTAAAGTAAATTAAGGGAGGGCATAAAACCCTCCCCAAAAAATTTTAATCAATTTCAACTAAAATTTTTTCGTCGTTTCTTGTTGCTGCTGCACGCATTACAACACGGATTGCCTTGGCAATTCTGCCCTGCTTTCCGATAACTCTGCCCATATCATCTTCCGAAACGTGAAGATGATAAACGGTTACGCCTTCTTCGTTGATTTCGTCAACATCAACAGAAACCTTATCAGGATTATCTACCAATCCTTTAGTAATGGACATTAACAAATCTTTCAAAGAATACACCTCCCAATCTTTAATGAAAGAAATTAAAGATTAAAGAATGCCTTCTTTTTTAAGAATGTCTTTAACAGTGTCAGTAGGCTGTGCACCGTTGGCAATCCATTTCTTTGCTTTTTCAGCATCAATTTTAACCTCAGCCGGTTCAACCATTGTGTTGTATGTTCCGATTTCTTCGATGAATCTGCCGTCACGAGGGAATCTTGAATCTGCAACTACTACACGATAGAAAGGAGCCTTCTTTGCACCCATTCTGCGAAGTCTGATTTTTACTGCCATTTTAGTTACCTCCATAAAAATATATTAAATAATAAATATTACTAAACCAATTAATATTGGGTTAATACGAATTACAATCCGAACGGATTACTGTTCTTTTTGCCGCTGCCTGTCATACCCATCATTTTCTGTGCCATTTCAGGGTTTGCCTGCATCATACGGCGCATTTTTTTACTTACTCTCGGTCCTTTATTACCACCGAACTGACTTATCATTTTTTTCATCTGCTTAAACTGAGCAAGAAGCTTATTAACATCTTCAACTTTCATACCGCAGCCCGCAGCAATACGCCTTTTACGTGACGGATTTATGATATCGGGATTTTTTCTCTCCTCGGCAGTCATTGAATAAATGATTGATTTAAAGCGTGTGAACGCACCCTCGTCAATATCTTCATCCTTGATTTTACTGCCGATACCCGGAATCATTCTGATTGTATCTTTAATACTTCCCATTCGCTCAATCTGGTCAAACTGATCAAGCAAATCATTTAAATCAAACTTGTTTTTAGCAAGCTTCTTTTCAAGCTCAGCCGCCTTTTTTTCATCAAGGCTCTGCTCTGCCCTTTCAATAAACGAAAGCACATCGCCCATACCGAGAATACGTGACGCCATTCTGCTGGGGTGGAATGTTTCCAAATCACCGAGCTTTTCGCCTGTGCCGACAAATTTAATCGGCTTGCCTGTTACTGCTCT
Source organism: uncultured Oscillospiraceae bacterium (assembly GCA_902489595.1). Taxonomy (GTDB): domain Bacteria; phylum Bacillota; class Clostridia; order Oscillospirales; family Acutalibacteraceae; genus Eubacterium_R. Next base: position 11,082 of record CABUAS010000029.1, read on the forward strand.
GACCGAAAGTGCGGCACCGCCTCGTGTATCACCGTCAAGCTTTGTTAAGATAACACCGTCAATACCGAGTGTCTCGTTAAAGCTTTTTGCAACGTTTACTGCATCCTGACCTGTCATTGCATCAATAACAAGCAAAATTTCGTTTGGGTGAACGGTGCTTCTGATATTCTGAAGTTCAGCCATTAACTGCTCATCAATATGCAAACGGCCTGCTGTATCAAGAAACACATAATCGTGGCCGTGGTCTTTAGCAAATTTAACTGCCTCCTGCGCAATAGTAACAGGATTTTCAGTGCCCATTTCAAAAACAGGAACACCAATCTGACCGCCGACAACCTGAAGCTGTTTAATAGCGGCAGGTCTGTAAATATCACAGGCAACGAGGAGCGGTCTGTGACCCTCTTTTTTAAGCTTTAATGCAAGCTTTGCACTGTGCGTTGTTTTACCTGAGCCCTGAAGACCGCACATCATAATGATGGTAGGCGGATGGTTTGCTGTGGCAAGCCTGCTTTCGTTGCCGCCCATAAGAGCAGTTAATTCTTCATTAACGATTTTAATAACCATCTGACCGGGTGTTAAGGATTCCATAACATCCTCGCCGACGGCACGTTCCGTAACTGTTTTAGTAAAATCCTTGGCAACCTTATAGTTTACGTCTGCCTCAAGCAAAGCAAGGCGGACTTCACGCATTGCCTCTTTAACATCGGCCTCGGTAAGTTTACCTTTGGCACGAAGTTTTTTAAAGGAATTTTCAAGCCTTTCGGAAAGACCCTCAAATGCCAAAAGCAATCAACTCCTTACCTAATATGTTTCACTTAAAAAATCAACAAGTGATTTTATTCTTGAAACATTATCATTTACTTCTCTTGACAGGCTGTGATTAAGATTATATTCATTAATAGCCTCTGCACACTGCCTGATTTCATCAAGACCTTTTTTCATTTCAGTAAAGCGCTTTGCAAAGCCGAGTGATTTTTCCATCTCATAAAGCTGGTTTTCGGCACGCTTAACCGCATCTCTTACACCCTGCCTTGTAATGCCCTCATTTTCGGCAATTTCGGATAAAGACAAATCTTCATCATAATAGTAAATCAGAAAATCGTGCTGCTTTCTTGTAAGCATTTCGCCGTAGAAATCAAGAAGATATGAAATCTCTAAATTCTTTGCCACAATTTTCCCTCCTACCAAACACTGGGTGTAAAGTATTTAATCTTTACAGCAAGAGATATTATACATAAACAAAGATAATAAGTCAAGCAAAAATCCAATAATTTTTATAAGAAAATTTTTTCAAAAACTATTGACACAAAATATAGTATAACAAACATTTTTTAGTGCATTAATTTGAACATTCTGCTTTTAATTTTCCGAAAAGACGTGCAAGCGTAATAACTGCGGCAACCGAAAGTATAATTTCAGCCGCAGTCTGCGCATATGCAAGACCGTAAAGCGGAAAGAAATGATTGAGCACAAACAGTGCAGGAATTTCAAGTACAATTTTTCTCATAACGGCAAAAACAAATGACTTTTTGCCCATTCCGCACGCCTGAAAAACGCCGACTGCGATAAAATCCATACAAAGAAAAGGCAGTGAAAGGCACATACCTCTGAGAAATTTTGAACCGTATTCAACAATAGCTGTATTTTCCATAAATACAGAAACCAAACCACCCGAGAAGATATAAAATCCGATTGTCGCCACAAGCAGGAAACCGATTGAAATTTCACTTGAAAATACAAGCGTTTTTTTCATACGCTTTACATTTTTGCTTGCATAGGAATAGCCGATAAGCGGCATAATGCCCTGCGAAAATCCGAGTGCAATCTGCATCGGAATCATATTAATTCTCTGTGCTATACCCATTGCGGCAACGGCAGAAGAGCCAAACGACGCAGTAAAATTATTAAGCACGGTCATGCCCGTAACATTCAGCAAATTCTGTATTGAGGCAGGAATGCCGACTGCAAAAACACCTGACACGATTTCCTTTTTAAAACCGAACTTTTTAGGATTAATACAAACATATGTACTTTTTCTTTTAACAAAGAGAAGAATAAAGAAATATATGCATGCAAAACAATTTGAAATAAATGTGGCAAGTCCTGCACCTGCTGCGCCCATATCAAGAAACTGAGGCAAAACAAAAAACGGGTCAAGAATGATATTGAGTATACATCCGCTCATTGTGCCGACGCTTGCATGAAGTGACGCACCCTCGGCACGCACAAGATAAGCAAGCACAACATTCAATATTGCGGGCACTGCGCCGCAGCCGACCGTCCATTTCAGATACTGAGCGGTTGCCGCAAATGTTTCACCGCCTGCGCCGAGAACCTTTAACAGTGGTATATGCGATACAGTATAAAGCAAAGAAAACAGTGATCCGCTGATTGCCGCACAGTAAAAGCCGAATGCAGAACTTCTGTAAACCGTATCATAATCCTTTCTGCCGAGTGCACGGCTCATCATACTTGAACTGCCGACACCGAAAAGATTGTTTACTGCATTAAATGCAAGCAGAAGCGGTGCGGCAAGCGTTACTGCCGAGTTTTCAATCGGGTCGTTGAGCATGCCTACAAAATAAGTATCGGCAAGATTATAAATGACCATTACAAGCGAACTTAAAACTGTAGGTACTGAGAGCTTCATAACCGCTTTTCTGACCGGCATGCTTTCAAAAAGCTCTGTTTTTTCATCATTTTCCATTCATCATCACTACTTTAATTTTGCTATTGTTACGCCGTTTTCGCCTTCGCCGTATACGCCGAGGCGAAATTCTTCAATATTCGAATGATTTCTGAGTTCCTGCGTTACGGCAGTACGCAGTGCGCCTGTGCCTTTTCCGTGAATAATTCTGATTTCACTGATATTATTAAGCACACATTTATCAATAAACAGGCTCAAATTCATAAGTGCCTCATCAACAGTCTGCCCTCTTAAATCAAGTTCTGTTTTAACATCGGCATCTGCTCTTGATGTAGTTCTGTAAACACTTCTGCCTGTTTTCGGAGGCTGTTTTTTCTTTTTTTCGGTAAGCATCAAGTCGCCCATTTTAACACGTGTTTTAAGCATACCTGACTGAACGATAACATTATCGTTTTTAACTTCAACAACTTCGCCCTCGCCGATTGAACGGATAATAACCGAATCGCCTTTCACAACGGGACGGGGAAGCTTATAATCATTATCCCAGTTATCTGCAAGTTCACGGGGATTGACAATATCGTCCATTTCACCGAGTCGGTTTTTAATTTCACGCCTTGTTTTTCTTGCAACCTCTGTTGCGTTTGAGGTTTCAGCCTCTTTTTTCAGTTTTTCAAGCTGCAGCAAAAAGTCAGAGCTCTGGCGTTTGGCGGCATTGATAATTTTTTCAGCCTCGCGCTTAACTTTTTCCATTTCATTGGCTTTCAGCTGCTCTATTTTATCCTTTTCGGACTGTGCCCTGCTTCTCATTTTATTAGCCGATTCAGTTGCTTTTTCTGCCTTTTCCTTTTCTTTTTCAAGCTCACGCCTTGTAATTTCGAGCTGTTCGAGAACTGCCTCAAACGAGCGTGTTTCATTGCCGACAATGCCTTTTGCATTTTCAACTACAGACCTTTCCATACCGAGGTGAGCGACGATTGCAAAAGCATTTGACCTGCCCGGAACGCCGATTAAAAGGCGGTATGTAGGGCGAAGTGTTTCAACATCAAACTCACAGCAACCGTTTGAAACGCCGTCGGTTTCAAGCGCATACGCTTTTAATTCGGCATAGTGGGTAGTAGCGGCAATTTTTGCACCTTTGCTTCTTAAATTTTCGATAATTGACACGGCGAGCGCCGCACCCTCCACAGGGTCTGTGCCTGCACCGAGTTCATCTATCAGAACGAGCGACTTTTCGTCTGCCCTTTTCATTATATCTATAATATTAACCATATGAGATGAAAATGTGGACAGGTTTTGCTGAATGCTCTGCTCGTCGCCGACATCGACAAGAATATTATTGAAAACAGACACTCTTGACCTGTCTGAAACGGGCAATAAAAGACCGCACTGCGCCATAAGCGTAAACAGCCCGATTGTTTTTATTGACACGGTTTTACCGCCTGTGTTCGGTCCTGTGATAACAAGAGTATCAAAATCTATTCCCAGAGAAATATTGGTAGGCACAACCTTTTTCGGGTCAATCAGCGGATGGCGTGCATTTTTAAGTTCAATCATTCCCTCGTCATTTAAAACCGGCTTGGTTGCCTTCATTTTATAAGCCAGCTGTGCCTTGGCAAAAATAAGGTTTATTCTTACTGCACTGTCATAAGACGCTTTGATGCTTTCGTCAAAATTGCCTGCATCTGCCGAAAGTTCAAATAAAATGCGCTGAATTTCATCACGCTCTTTGCCCTGAAGCATTTTGATGTCATTATTTGCCTCAACAACGGAAACAGGCTCAATAAACACTGTAGCACCCGACGACGAAGTATCATGCACAAGACCGTGAACATCGTTTCTGTGCTCCGCTTTAACAGGCACAACATATCTGCCGTTTCTCTGAGTTACAATAGCCTCCTGCAAATATTTCTGATAATGCGAGCTGTGAATGATTGAATCAAGCTTTTCACGCACGGAATTTGACTTTGCCCTGATTTTGCGTCTGATTTCGGCAAGCTCTTCAGAGGCAGTATCGGCAATTTCGTCTTCACTTATAATTGCAGTCAGTATTTTAGTTTCAAGATATTTATTTACGGTAATATTTTCAAAAAAGAAATCAAGATTTGTTCTTACATTTGAGCAATGACCGTACCACTCATAAAGCGAACGGACTGCACGCAGAGTATAAGCGATTTCGAGCAGTTCTTTGGGGTTGAGCGACGCACCTGCCGCCGCTCTTGAAACTGCATTATTGACATTGCGCAGACCCGAAAAAGACGGCGAACCGAAGCGTGCCAAAAGCGAAAAAGCATCTTCGGTCTGATTTAGCAAAAGCTCTGCTTCATCAATATCCTTTACAGGCTTTAACGACAGAGCAAGGTCTTTTGCATCATCGCAGGTTGCCTCGTCTGCAAGCATTTTAAGAACAATATCAAGTTCAAGTGATTTAAAATGTTTGTTCATTATGTTTTATCCTATTAATCCTTTATAAAATTCAAGTGCGCTTAAGCTTCGGTTAACGCACATCATCATATATTTTTCAGTAATATCGTTTAAAAGTGACATATTATTTTCATCAAGCTTAAAGCTGAAAATCTTATCAGGCTCTGTAAGGCAGATAAATCTTACAGCCGTAATCACATTTTTAGGCACACGCAATGCGCCCGATTTGCCGCAGTTTTCACAGTAAATTTTACCCTCAAGCGTGTCAAAATACATAAAATCCGTTTCATATGTACCGCACTTATCACATGCAAGCACGGACGGCATATATCCGCCGACACAAAGAGCACGGAGTTCAAATACAGACTTTATCTGAGCAGGGCTTTTACTGCTTTTGCAAAGCATATGCAAAGAATTCAGAAGAAGTCTTAAAAGCTCCGTTTCAGGCTGTTCTTCGGCAGACAGCTCATAGGCAAGCTGAGCAAAATACTGGGCAAGGGTAAGCCTTTCAATATCACGTCTTAAATTAAAAAAGACCTCAACGGGCACGGCGTCGCTGACAGCAAAGGCATCTTTCGTTCGATATAAAGTAAAATCACTGTAAGCAAACAATGTTGTTGCCGAGCCGAGCCTGCTTTTTGACTGTTTTGCCCTGCGCACAAAGGCTTTTATAAGTCCGTAATCAGCAGTAAGGAGAGTAACTAAACGGTCACTCTCCCCTATCGTCTGTTCCTTTATTACAAGTCCCTTTGTTGAAATCCGCATAATTTTCAGCCTTCGTTTTTTTTTCGTTTTCCTTATACTTCAAATAATAGTTTATGTTACCTGTTTCGGTAAAATGAATCCAGTTTGAATCCAGCATAAAATCACCGCCTGTATTTATCTTATCCTATGACGGTGATTTAATTTGTGCCATTTTAATCCAATCCGAAATTGTGAATCAGACCCTCACGGTTGCGCCAGTTTTCTTTAACTTTCACCCATGTGTGCAGGTTAACTTTGACATCAAAAAACGCCTCTAAATCCTGCCTTGCAAAGGTGGAAATCTTTTTAAGCATTGCACCGTTTTTGCCGATAACCATGCCCTTGTGCGTTTCACGCTCGCAATAAATAACAGCGTCAATATCAAGGATAGGCTTGTCTTTTCGCTCACTCATTTTTTCAATGGAAACGGCAATCCCATGCGGAACTTCCTTATCCATAAGGCGAAGAATTTTCTCTCTTATCATTTCAGCGGCAAGCACTCTTTCAGGCTGGTCGGTCAATGTATCGTCGGGAAAGAAATGCGGACTGTCAAACGCCGTTTTTTTCATCTCGTCAACAAGCTCTTCCATTCCGTCGCCCTCTATTGCGGAAACAGGTACAACAGCGGTAAAATCATAAAATGATGAAAGATAAATAATTCGATCAAGCAGTTCTTTTTTATCCTTAATCATATCAATTTTATTGATGGCAAGAATAACAGGCATTTTTTCTTTTTTAAACTTATCTATAAGTTCAAGCTCTTTTTCGTCAAGCTCGCCCCTCGGCTCTGTTACAAAAAGAACAGTGTCCGTGCCGCCTATACTGTCGCCCACGGCGTTATTCATATATTCGCCGAGCCTGTTACGCGGTTTATGATAACCGGGTGTATCGGTAAAAACAAGCTGAATTTCATCAACAGTCAGCACACCCATAATTCTTGTTCTTGTGGTCTGCGGTTTTGATGATACGATTGCAATTTTTGCACCGAGAACTTTATTTAAAATTGATGATTTGCCTACATTCGGCTTACCAACGATTGCAATAAACGAAGTTTTTGTCATCAATTTTCCTCCATATAATAACTGCTGTCTCTTTTCCAGCCAATCTGCGTTAAAACAGTTTCTTCCTTTTCTCTCATTCTGACTGCCTCAATACCGCCCTGCTCGTGGTCATATCCAAGCAGATGGAGCATAGAGTGAACTGTTAAAAAACCGATTTCCCTTTGAAGCGGGTGATTGTAAAGCTTTGCCTGCTCAACTGCCTTTTCAATGGAAATAACAATATCGCCGAGCATTTTTGCACCTGTATCAAGGTTTACATCGTAAACGCCGTTTTCACCGAGAGGAAATGAAAGCACATCTGTTTCCCTGTCAATATTTCTGTGTTTTTTATTAAGTTCGTGTATCTGCGCATTATTTACAAAAGTTACCGAAATTTCAGCCGAGCCTTCAAAATTTTCAAGTTCAAGTACTGCATGGCAGCAGCGGCGGATTAAAAGCCTTATGCCAGTCGGAATTTTAACATCTTTCTGCTGATTGGAAATAGCCACTTTTACTTTTTCCATTGTTTATCTCTTCTCCTCATTCTCAAATTTTTCGTATGCTTTGATAATATCCTGCACAAGTTTATGACGGACTACATCTTTCTGTGTAAACCTGCACATTGCAATATCATCAACATTTTTCAGTATCCTCATAACTTTTTTTAAGCCTGATTTTTTGCCCGACGGCAAATCAATCTGTGTAATATCTCCCGTTACAACCATTTTGGAATTAAAGCCGAGACGGGTTAAAAACATTTTCATCTGCTCAGGCGTTGTATTCTGCGCCTCGTCAAGGATAATAAAGCTGTCGTCAAGCGTTCTGCCTCGCATATAAGCAAGCGGTGCAACCTCTATTGAGCCGCGCTCCTGACATTTCTGAAAATTTTCTGCCCCGAGCATATCAAAAAGTGCATCATAAAGCGGTCTTAAATACGGGTCTACCTTGCTTTGCAGATCACCGGGAAGAAAGCCGAGGCTTTCGCCTGCCTCAACGGCAGGGCGCGTCAATATAATTTTATTGACTTCCTTTGCACGAAAAGCGGTAACCGCCTTTGCAACGGCAAGATACGTTTTACCCGTGCCTGCAGGGCCGATGCCGAACGTGATTGTATTTTCCTCAATCGCAGTACAATACTTTTTCTGACCGAGTGTTTTCGGCTTAACGGGTCTGCCTTTTGAGGTTATACATATTGTATCGGATGACATTGATGAAAGCTTATCCTCATTGCCCTCATTAACAAGGCTGATTGCATAACGCACATTCTGGCTTGTTAAGGGTTCACCTTTTTTGATAAGCACAAGCAGACTGTTGAGCGCTCTTACTGCCAGCGAAACCTGCTCCTCGCTGCCGCAGATTTTCAAATCACTGCCTCTGCTGATAACAGAAACGCCGAACTCATCTTCAATTAATCTAATATTTTCATCAAACGAGCCGAACAGGCTTACTGCCTGCTCAACTGCATCAAATGTAATTATCTGCTCTGCCATTAATCTATCTCTACCTTAATCTGTTCTATTCTTCGTTCTTCTACCTTAAGCACTGTAAAAGTTATATTTTCAAACGATACTGTAAGTGCTTCATCGCCGTCAATATCTTCAGGCACATAGCCGAGCAGATTTATAACAAATCCTGCAAGGGTATCATAATCACCGTCGGGAATATCACGCTTTAAAACCTTTTCAAACAGCTCTGTTTCTGCCGAACCGTCAAAAATAAAGGTTTTATCGTCAATTTTTTCGTATTCCTTTTCTTCCTCGTCATACTCATCCTGAATATTGCCGACAATGCTTTCAAGTATATCCTCCATAGAAACAAGACCTGCCGTGCCGCCGTATTCATCAACAACAATCGCAAGTTGAACACGCCTGTCCTTCATCTGTTTAAAAAGCTTTATGCATGAAATGGTTTCGGGCACAAAAAGCGGAGTTCTGACATAGTCTTTCAGATTTTCATCACTGCCGATTTCGGTGCCGATAAATTTAAGCAAATCCTTAACATAAACAATTCCAGTGATATTATCAAGGTCATCCTTATATACGGGAATACGTGAAAAGCCCTCTTTTATTGCCGTATCAACAACATCCGAAACAGACGCAGTATCCTCCACAGCCTCAATATCGGTTCTGTGGGTCATTATATCCCCTGCCGTAATATCATCAAAAAGGAAAATATTATTAATCATTTCACGCTGAGAAAGTTCAAGAAGACCCGACTGCTGATCCTGTTCA
>CABUAS010000030.1 GCA_902489595.1 uncultured Oscillospiraceae bacterium
TATGTACGGCTCCCACTCGCAAAATGCAAAATTCTGTTCCATTTCTCGAAGTCTGTCAAATATTTATAATTATTTCTTCAAAACGCCTTCGAGGCCGCCTGCAAGTCCTGCAAGTCCCTGAATTTCGCTTGGAATAATGATTTTTGTTGCGTTGCCGTCAGCGGCTTTTGCAAATGCCTCGAGTGACTTAATCTGAACAACCTCTTTTGACGGCTGAGCCTCTTTAATCATTCTGATACCGTCAGCCTCAGCCTGCTTGATTTTGAGAATAGCCTGTGCCTCACCGTCTGCCTCTCTGATTTTCTGCTCACGTACAGCGTCTGCACGAAGAATGGCAGACTGCTTTTCAGCCTCAGCCTCAAGAATCTTTGATTCCTTAAAGCCCTGTGCCTCAAGAATACGGCTCTGCTTTTCACCCTCTGCACGAAGAATTGCCTCACGGCGTTCACGCTCTGCCTTCATTTGCTTTTCCATTGAATCCTGGATTTCTTTAGGCGGCAGAATGTTTTTAAGCTCAACACGGTTTACCTTAATGCCCCACGGGTCTGTTGCCTCGTCAAGAATTGAGCGGATTTTTGTGTTGATTGTATCTCTTGAAGTAAGTGTTGCGTCAAGCTCCATTTCACCGATGATGTTACGCAGGGTGGTTGCAGTAAGGTTTTCAATAGCGGCAAGCGGAGCCTCAACACCGTAGCAGTAAAGCTTCGGGTCTGTAATCTGGAAGAATACTACCGTGTCAATTTTCATTGTAACGTTATCCTTTGTGATAACTGCCTGCGGTGCAAAGTCTACAACCTGCTCCTTGAGCGAAACGATTTTTGCAATTCTTTCGATAAACGGAATTTTAACTTTAAGACCGCCGTGCTGCCATGTGGTCGAGTATCTGCCGAGCCTTTCAACAACATATGCCTTTGACTGCGGAATAACCTTGATGTTTACAAGCAGAACTATAAGCAAAAGTGCGATGATAACTGCCAAGATGATTAATAAAATGTCCATAAATTTTCTCCTTTAAAATTATTTATTTGTTTTATTCGGCGTCTGAAACAATCAGTTTAACGCCTTCAATTCTTAAAACGGTTACGGGCGTGCCGACAGGCAAATCCTTTCCGTTTTCACTTCTGGCAGACCAGATCTGATTATCAACCTTAACCTGCCCCTTTGCATTAATGTTGGATATATCCTCGGTAACTACTGCCGTTTTGCCGATATATCTGTCTGCATTTGTGCTTACGTGTGCTTTTTTGAGTGATTTTCGTACAAACGGAAAGATAACGGCAAGAGCAACGGCGGAAACTACGGCGAATACTGCGCATTGAATCGCAATATTATCGGTCAGGCAGCTTGTTATAAGTCCTGCGATACCGCCGAGCGCAAACCAGATTGAAAGAAGCTGTGCACTTAAAATCTCTACAATCACGGCAACAACGATTACGCCAATCCATACCCAGATCATTTCACGACCTCCTCTTTTATTTTATGCGTTTTTTACATTGAGCAGGCAATTAACAGTAATTTTAACCACGGTTCAAATTTCTAATCATTGCCTGATATTTTGGTTTTAAAAAAAACTCATATACGGGCGCCCGCATATGAGTCTCATTCATTAAAACTTTGCCAGAGCTAGATGTGTGCCCGATTGTTGACATAAGTTCGCAAAATATTTGTGGAATTACTCCCTCAATGTTGAACTAATTATACCACATATTCCGCAAAATGTCAATATTTTTCGTATTTTGTCCATATCTTGTTCTTGAAATTATGTTATAATATGTTATTATAAATAATTAAATATATTAATTACATATTTATATGTGTGATTTCGTGAAATTATGCCAAAGTATAGTGTGAAAAAATATTTTTGAAATTTTTTGTAAAGATTGAATTCAAATTTGCCTTCTTACGAAATATGGATTTTCAATAATACCATTGTAGGGGTCGGCGTCCTCGACGACCCGAAATAAGATTAAATAATGTCATTGTAAGGGAAGGTCTCCGTGCCCTCCCGAAAAAATAAATAACTTGGTGATAAGATGAAAGAACAGAGAAGAACAACATTAAGAAAGCTTGAAAACAGCAGAAAGGAAAGCCTTTATCTTATTATAAGGGGCGTTGAGGTCGGTGTAGTATCCGCTCTTGTCTGTGTGCTTTATCGTTATCTGCTGAATTTTGCTGAGGATTATCTGCTGAAAATTATTGATATTGTAAAGGGAAGTCCTGTCAAAGCTGCCGTGTGGATTGCGGCGCTTGCCGTGCTCGGTGCGCTCGTGGCACTGATTATAAAAAAAGAGCCGATTGCAGGCGGCTCGGGAATTCCTCAGGTTTCTGCCGAGCTCGGCGGTTATATGAACCCGAGCTGGTGGCGCATAATCATCGCAAAGCTTGCAGGCAGTACAGCGTCTGTGTTTGCAGGTCTTTCACTCGGCAGAGAAGGCCCGAGTATTCAGCTTGGTGCAATGGGTGCAAAAGGCGTTGCACGGTTAACAAAAGCAGATATTACAACAGAGCGCCGTATGATAAGCTGCGGTGCAGGCGCAGGACTTGCCGCCGCTTTTAATGCGCCGCTTGCAGGAATTATTTTCGTGCTTGAGGAAATTCAGCACACTTTTGATAAATCAGTGCTCTGTATGGGGCTTGTTGCCGCCGTTACCGCAGACTTTATCTCCAAATTATTTTTCGGTCAGAACACGATTTTTAATTATCAGACAAGTAATATTCCGCTTAAATATTACTGGCTCTTGATAATTCTCGGCATAATTCTCGGCGTATCGGGCGCCGTTTATAATATTACTATGATGAAAGCGCAGGATTTATACAAAAAAATCACAAAAATTCCTGCGTGGGCAAAAATGGCGTTTGTGTTTGCCGTAAGCGGTGTTGTGGGTCTGTTTGTTCCGCAGATACTCTGCGGCGGTCATCATATGGCTGAATATCTTATTGAGGAACGCCCTGCGCTCGGTGTGATGATTTTTCTGCTCGTTGCAAAATATCTGTTCGGCGTGTTCAGCTTCTGCTCGGGTGCGCCAGGAGGAACGCTTTATCCGCTTTCGATTATCGGCACATATATCGGCGCAATTTTCGGCGCAGTGGCTATTGATGCATTCGGTCTTGACCCCGATTTGTGGCAGGAATTTGTTGTAATCGGTATGGCAGGCTTTTTCGGCGCAATCGTGCGTGCACCTATTACGGGCATCGTTATTGTTTTTGAGATTTCGGGCAATATGAAAAATATTCTGCCGCTTGCCGTTGTCAGTTTTATAGCGTATGCCGTGGCAAATCTGCTCGGGTCTGAGCCTTTTTATGCCGCATCGCTGAAAAGAGTTTTGAAAAACAGCGGAGTTCCCGAAAAAAGAACACCGGCAGGCGAAAAGGTTATCGAAACGCTTGTTGTGCCTATCGGCAGTAAAATTGCAGGCAAAACGATTGCCGATGTTGACTGGGGCAGGCACTGCCTTATCGTTTCTGTTACACGAAATGATGTCGGCATTACGCCGAAAGGCGATACAGTGATTAAAGAGGGCGATGAACTCGTATTCCTTGTGTCACAGCGCAGATTTTCAAGGGATAAGAAACGGCTTGAAAAAATGATTTCGGCGTGATGATATGCTTAGTCCCCCTTGTTAAAGGAAGATTCCCCTATCAGGGGAAATGTCTGCGTAGCAGACAAAAGGGTAGTGAAACAATGCCACGCAGTGCTAAGGGGGATTCTATTTATAAATCCCTCCGTCTTTGCCTTGCGGCAAATCCACCTCCCTTTCACAAGGGAGGCAATAGGGATAAATTTTTATTGCTTTCGACCTTTTATAATTGTATAATATAATTAATTATGTAATGGATTTGGAGAAGACTATGGATATTAAAATTTCACCTTCAATGCTGGCGTCTGACTTTGCCAATCTTGAGGCAGAGCTTAAAAAATGCGAGAGCGCAGACCTTATTCATCTTGATGTTATGGACGGCCATTTTGTGCCGAATATTACAATCGGCGCACCTGTTATAAAGGCTTTGAAAAAAGTGTGTGATGTGCCGTTTGATGTGCATCTTATGATTTCGGAGCCGCTTAAATATATTGCCGATTTTGCAGATGCAGGCGCTGATATTATTACTTTTCACACCGAATGTGACAGTGATATAAATGAAACAATAAACAAAATTCTTGAATGCGGCTGCAAGGCGTCTTTGTCTGTTAAGCCGAATACGCCGATTGAGGCTGTTTATCCTTATATGGATAAACTTTCAATGGTGCTTGTTATGACGGTTGAACCCGGTTTCGGCGGTCAGAGCTTTATGGAAAATATGATGCCTAAAATTGAAAAACTCCGTGCTGATTTCCCTGATATTGATATTCAGGTAGACGGCGGAGTAAATGCCGAAACTATTAAAACCTGTGCAAAAGCAGGTGCAAATGTTTTTGTTGCAGGCAGTGCTGTTTTCAAAAGTGATGACCCTGTAAAAACAATCGGCATTTTAAAAGAAAACGCTAAGGTCTGATATATAATGAAAAAGAAAAAACGCTTTTACGGCAATGAAGGGCGTAATCAGAAGTGGACCGAAGAGGTGCAGGGCAGGGAAATTGATTTTGCCGATAAGTATGTTTACGGCGAACAGTATTCCGATAAATATGATTATCTGCGCCCTAAAACGAAAAAGAAAAAGGTTACAAAAAAGGATCTGGCTAAGCATGGCAAACGTTTTCTGGCGGTGCTTTGTGCCTTTTTTGTGCTTGCACTCGGCTATACGGCTATGGATGTTTATATGATACGCACCGGTATTCCGCCGATGAAAGAGGCTGAAACGGACGGTGCTGATAATGCATTCAATCAGATTGCTCTCAGCCTTTCGTGTGAATATGTTGACAGCGTTTCGCTTGACGGCGGCGTTATGCTTGACGCTGTTATTGACAATGCAAACAGCCGCAGTTTCAACAGCGTTGTGTTTGATATAAAGCGCAGTGAAGGTTCGGTGGGCTACAAAAGCACACTTGCCACTGTTGATACTTACGGAGCAGTTGCTTTCCCCGCCTCTAATCTTAAATTAAGCACAGATAAACTGAAAAGCAGTGATATTATGCCCGTTGCAAGAGTTTACTGCTATCTTGATAATCTTGTGCCCGATAAAAACCGTGAACTTGCCGTTTACAGTACGACGGGTGCGGTTTACCGTGATTCAAGGGATAATACTTATCTCAATCCGAATCAGCAGGGCACCTACAGCTATATCCGTGATATTATTTCAGAGGCTTATGAAATGGGTGTTACCGTTTTTATTCTTGACGGATATGACTTGCCCGATGAAATTTCAGCCGATTATAATGACGGCTTTGATTATATTTCTTCTAAACTTTATGAGGATATCGGCACAGGCATTAAACTGCTGAAATCATCAAGCGTAAGTATCGGCAAAGAACTTGCCGAAAGCGAAAGTGATGAATCAAACGAAAGTATTATCGCAAAGTTTGATGCAGAGGATAAAGATACGGTTTATTTTGTAAATTCTTCTGCCGATAAAGAAATTCTGAAAGAAAAACTGGAGGAGTGCGGAATAACAAATTATATTCTTGCACAGTAATGCCTATGAAAAAAGCAGTAAAACTACTTTTAATTTCAGCGTTAGGTCTTATTTTTACATTCACCCCGTTTTCAGCATCTGCAAGCGAGCCTCAGCCGCTCGGCAGTGTGCCGTATCTTACCTCAATTTCATTCAATAATGCAGAAATTGAGGGCGGCTTCAATCAGAGAAAAACAACATTCAATCTTGTGCTTGCCGATAATGCCGTGTCACCTTCGCTTAAGGATTATGCGGTAAGCGGCAGTGCAGATTTGTTTGTAACCTATAATTATGATGAAACTAACCGCCAGACGGGCATAACAGTTACGCTCAGCTTTGAAAACGGCACTGTTTTTTACACATTCCATTATAAAAATGCGGAAAAACCCGCCGTAAACAGCAATGCCGATTTGCTCGGCGTTGTCTGTGAACTCGGTGAACTTCAGCCTGCGTTTGATAAAAACACAACGGCGTACAAACTTTATCTGCCGTCGGATTTAACGCATTTTGAAATGGCAGGCATAACAGAAGATATTAATGCTTACTGTGCACCGATTAATATGGAACTTCGTGAAAATCAGGAAACTGATTTCAGTTTTGTTGTAACAGCGTCTGACGGCACAACAAAAACTTATAAGTTTAAAATAAAGCGTGTCAACAAAACTATGGCGCAGGTTAAAGCCGAAATGGCGCAGGACGGGTTTGAATCCTTTGTTGACGGCGAACTGTTTTATCAGAAACCGATTTTTAATATCGTCTTTTTTTCGGCAGTCGGCGGCATTGCCGTTATCGCCGTTTTGATTGTTATTACAAAACGCATTACCGTGAATCCGTATGACAGTGAAGAAAAGGAATTCTACTCTCCGATAGAATGATTGTGTCTTTTTCCATTATACTGCGTTATCGGCAAAATTCCGCTCGGTCACATACAGCACGTATGCTCCCGTCGACGAAATTTTCCCTCTGCCTTGTCTAACGAAAAAATCCACTAATCAATTTAATGTGTTTTTAATATTTCGTAGGGGTCGGCGGTCTCACTTGTCGGTTCGGTCGGTGCTTCTGCGACGCAGAGGTGTCCACCGGACACCCACACCCTCGGCGGACCCGTTATAATCAATCAAACCGAAATTATTCATCATTCATTATTCATTTTATCGGGCAGGCGTTGTAGGGGAGGGTCTCTGTGCCCTCCCGTCAAGGGCCTCCGTGCCCTCCCGTTAAAATATTCACGCAAATAATATGAAAAGGAGTTGATAATATGGTGCTTGAGGAAATGCTTGAATGTATAAACATTCTGCTTAAAGACCGAAACATCAGCGAACTGAAGAGAAACCTTAATGAAATCAATCCTGTTGATATTGCACGATTGCTTGAAGAGATTGAGGATGACCGACAGCGAACTTTCCTTTTCAGAATGCTTACAAAGGAAAATGCCGCCGAAACTTTTGTAGAGTTTGACGGTGATACACAGGAAAATCTTATCAGAGCCTTTTCGGATACCGAACTTCGTGAAGTCCTTGATGAGATTTATATCGACGATGCCGCCGATATTATTGAGGAAATGCCTGCAACCATTGTTAAGCGTATTTTAAAGAATACAGATAAGGAAACACGAGAGGCTATCAACACCATTCTTAAATATCCCGATGATTCGGCAGGCTCTATTATGACTCCTGAGTTTGTTGACCTTAAAAAGGATATGACGGTTGAAGACGCTTTCAAGCGCATCAGGCGCACGGGTGTTGATAAGGAAACAATTTACACCTGTTATGTTACCGATGCATCACGTCACCTTATCGGTGTTACAACCGTTAAAGAACTTCTTCTGAATGATTATGATGATGTAATTGAAGATTTTATGGAAACGAATGTAATTTCCATAAACACGCTTGATGACCAGGAAAACGCCTCTGATATGCTTTCAAAATACGACTTTCTTGCACTGCCCGTTGTTGATATGGAAAACAGGCTCGTCGGCATTATCACCTATGACGATGCTATCGACGTTATTCAAGAGGAAAACACAGAGGATATTCAGAAAATGGCGGCTATTGTGCCGACGGATACACCTTATCTTAAAACGAGTGTTTTTGAAACCTTTAAAAAGCGTATTCCGTGGCTTATGCTGCTTATGGTATCGGCAACGATTACAAGCCAGATTTTAACCACATTTGAAAACAAACTTGCGTCGGTTATGGTGTTGACTGCGTTTATCCCTATGCTTATGGATACGGGCGGAAACACGGGTTCGCAGGCAAGCGTTTCCATTATCCGTGCCTTGTCGCTCGGCGAAATCGGAATCCGTGATATTTTTAAAGTTTTGTGGAAAGAGATACGGGTTGCTCTTTTCTGCGGAATAAGCCTTTCTGTTATCTGCTTTGCAAAATTAATGCTGTTTGACCGTGTTATTATGGGCAATGACGGTGTTACGGTGATTGTGGCAATTGTGATTTCGCTTACGATTCTTGTAGAAATAATTCTTGCCAAAATTGTCGGCTGTACTTTGCCGATTGTGGCTAAAAAAATCGGCTTTGACCCTGCCGTTATGGCGTCACCGTTTATTACAACTATTGTTGACGCAATTTCATTGCTTGTGTATATTGCATTTGCATCATTGCTTTTGGGTGTGTGAAACGTTATTGTGCCTCCCTTGTTAAAGAAAGATTCCCCTGTCAGGGGAAATGTCAACGCAGTTGACAAAAGGGTAGCGTAGCAGGTGCCGAGCCGGCGAGGCGGAGGGATTTTTTTGAATCCTCCCACCGTCTGCGACGGTCCCCCCCTCCTTTTACAAGGAGGGCGTTTTTATGAAAATCCACATAATTTCTCATTACCTATTGAACAATCAGCCGTTTGGTGTTAAAATACTATCATCTTAAAAAGGAGTTACTGTTATATGACAAACGAATTAAAAAAAGAACTTCAGATTTACGCCACAGAAATCAGAATGGGCGTAATTGAAGGCACGTACAATGCAAAAGCAGGTCACCCGGGCGGCAGCCTTTCTGCGGCAGATGTTCTTGCCTATCTGTATGGCAAAGAAATGCGTTATGATGCAAAAAATCCAAAGGATATGAGCAGAGATCGTTTTGTTCTTTCAAAGGGTCACGGCGCACCTGCGCTTTACAGTGCACTTGCATATAAGGGCTTTTTCCCTGCAGAGGATTTGAAAACGCTTCGCCATATCGGCTCTTATCTTCAGGGTCATCCGAATATGAACACTGTTCCCGGTATTGATATGAGCACAGGCTCTCTCGGTCAGGGTGTCAGTGCGGCATGCGGAATGGCAAAAGGCGCAAAATATCTCGGCAGTGACGTTAATGTTTATACTCTCCTCGGCGACGGTGAGATTGAAGAGGGTCAGGTCTGGGAAGCACTGATGTTTGCAAGCCAGTATAATCTTGACAATCTTTGCGTTATGATTGATGTTAACGGTCTTCAGATTGACGGTAAATGTGAAGACGTTATGAGTGCAGAGCCGATTGACGAAAAGGTAAAGGCATTCGGCTTTGACGTTGTTACGATTGACGGTAATGATTTAGATGAAATTGAGGGTGCTTTTGAGCAGTTCCATAAGAGTGACAAGCCGTTTGCAATCATTCTTAAAACAGTTAAGGGCAAGGGCGTTTCCTATATGGAAAATGCTGTTGATTGGCACGGCAAAGCACCGAATGAAGAAGAATACAAAACTGCAATGGCAGAGCTTAACGAAACACTTGCAAAGTTAAAGGAGGCATAAGGAATGGCAGAGGTTAAATGTGTTGCTACAAGAGAGAGCTACGGTAATGCTTTAAAAGAGCTTGCGGCAGAGGGTGCAGACAATCTTGTTGTTCTTGATGCAGACCTTTCGGCAGCTACTAAAACGGGTATTTTCAAAAAGGCGTTTCCCGAGCGCCATTTCAACTGCGGCATTGCAGAATCAAATATGATGTGCGTTGCGGCAGGTCTTTCAACAATGGGTCTTGTGCCGTTTGCATCAAGCTTTGCAATGTTTGCATCTGGCAGAGCGTTTGAGCAAATCAGAAACTCAATCGGCTATCCGCACCTTAATGTTAAAATCGGCGCAACTCACGCAGGTATTTCTGTTGGAGAGGACGGTGCATCTCATCAGTGCTGTGAAGATTTCGCACTTATGCGTTCAATTCCGGGTATGACGGTTATCTGCCCGGCAGATGATGTAGAGGCAAAGCAGGCAGTTAAAGCCGCTTATGCGCTTGACGGTCCTGTTTATCTCCGTTTCGGCAGACTTGCAGTGCCTGTTTTCCACAGTGACGATTATAAGTTTGAAATCGGCAAGGGCGAGGTTATTGCCGAGGGTACGGATGTTACGATTATTGCTAACGGTCTTATGGTTGCAGAGGCGATTGAGGCTGAAAAAATGCTTAAGGCAGACGGCATCAGCGCTGAAATTATCAACATTGCAACAATCAAACCGCTTGATAAGGAACTTGTTGTTAATTCTGCAAAGAAAACGGGCAGGGTTATCACGGTTGAGGAGCACAGCATTATCGGCGGTCTCGGCGAGGCAGTCTGCGCCGCTCTTTCAGAGGAATGCCCGACACCTGTTAAGCGTATCGGCGTAAATGATGAATTCGGCCACAGTGGCCCTGCAAAAGATTTGCTCAAGCAGTTCGGTCTTTCGGCAGAAAATATCTATAATGTTGCAAAGGAATTTGTAAAATAAAATAGACTTTGATAAATGGTCAGAATCACGCCTAATAAAATAATGTTACGGTAATTAAATTATCGTAGGGTGCGGCGTCCCCGACGCACCGCCTTTCAATAATGTATATGAAAAATGGTAGGAATATCGAATTCCTACCATTTTTGGCGTTTTTTGCCTTTTGATCGGGGGCAGTACCTATGTACGGCACCCACTCACAAAATCCAAAATTCTGTTCCATTTCTCGAAGTCTGTAATATATTATTTATTCGTCCGTTTTATTTGCAATACACCGCCCCTGTAACTGCCAAAACGGCGGGGCTGCCGTTTAATCTGCCCCAAAGCTCGAGCCTGTACCAATGATTTTGTTTTGTGTTGATTGTAATTGCCTGATTTTTGCAGGAAAGTGTTTTTATTGTTTTATTGCCGTTTGAGATGATTCTGATTTCATTAAATTCAGGTGTATTGTTGCCGTAACAGTCACTGCGTGCCGTTAAATCGGCGGTGATGTTCAGTGTGATTTCACCCTTGGGTACGGTGTCGCCGATTTCGTAAATACAGCCGTTTTTTTCGGCATAAAAGGTAAGAAATGCTCCTGTTGTAACGGCGGTTCTGCCTTTTTTTATTGCGTCAAGTGCAGTCTTTTCGCAGATTTCGCCGTCGATTCCAAGCAGTGTGCACCCAAGATGAGCGGTCGGATTGTTCGGTCTGTGCCAGTCTCTGCCGTAACTCGGTGCGATTTTGTAACCCTTATCGAGCAAGTCTGTCCACATTTTAAAGGCAGGCTCGTTTTCACTGTAATTCGGAAAACTTTCGTGCCATATTTCGATGTAATTAACATTATCCCAATTTTTTACATTAAATTCCCAGCGGCCGCCCGTGCAAAACGGCGAGCCGAGCTGAAACGGGTGGGCAATTCCCACAATAGCGCCTGCATTTTTTACTTCGGCAATTTTTTCGTCAATATTATCGGGCACGGCATTGCGCCAGTCTACAAACTTTTCTGCACCAAGCACAAGCATATGTCCGAAATAGGTTGTCCACTCAATACCTCTGATAAACGGAATAATTTCTCCGCTCATTTCGCTCCAACCCGAAATTGTGTTGTGGTCGGTCAGTGCAATAAGCGAAAGTCCGTTATTTATGGCAGATTTTTGCAGTTCCTGCGGTAAAAAATCGCCGTCTGAATGAATAGTGTGGCAGTGCAGCTCACACGGATAGTATTTAATCATTCCGACACTCCCGTGATTTTTAAATTATAGTGTACATTGCACGCACAGCAGTGCACATTCAGCGCAATCTGCCATTTGCCGCTTTCGATTTTTCCTTTGATAAATCCTGCATCGGCAAATTCTTTGCTGATTTCGTGGTGCTGAGTATCTGCCTGCCTGTGCGCCGCACCTCTGTAGCAGTTTTCATCATTAAGCGACAGTGTGATCAGATTTTTTACGGGCAGATAATCCTCAGGAGCACCGCTTGCACCGTATTCTTTCATCTTTTTTTCAATCAATGCAAGTACCTCAATCGTGTTTACAACGGTTTTGGGGCTGTAATTGTAGTCGATTATAATTTTTTCAATACCGTTTGGTACATCAAAATCAAAAAATATATTCGTTTTGTCGTCTTTCGGGGTCACAATTCCCGTTTTTTCAAGCAAAATCATAGTATCACCACGTTAAACTTTATTTTGTTAGGATTTAATTATATAATGAAGTCAGCCAACAATCAATGTTGAAATGAATAAATTTTATGGTATAATTAATTTGGGTGATATATATGGAAATAAACAGCCTTAACTGGATGAAAAATCTTGATGATAATAAAAAACTTTTTGAATATAATCTTGTAGGCACGCACGACTGCGTAACGCAGTATGTGCAGTTGCCGTATTTTGCAAGATGCCAGAATATGAATATTTATGAGCAGCTTTCAATCGGCGTGCGTGCGCTTGATATAAGGGTGGCAAGCCGCGGCAAACGCCTTGTTATGGTGCACGCTTTCACAAAGGCTTTCAATACGCCTAACAGGCTCGGCAGGCAGATGGATTTTGAAGATGTGCTTTCGCACTGCTACAGATTTCTTGATGAAAATCCGAGCGAAACGGTTGTTATTCAGTTTAAAAATGACAGCGGCAAAGAAAATGAAAAGTGCTTTGACAACCTGTTTTATACCTATATAAAGGGCAATGAGCACAGGTGGTTTCTTGAAAACAGAGTTCCTCTGCTCGGCGAGGCAAGGGGCAGAATTGTTCTTATCAGGCGCTGCAAAATGGAGCGCCGATATGAATTTACCGATAAAAACACGGGTATTGATTTTTCACGCTGGCAGGAGCAGGTTACAGTTGAGCCCGAACCGCTGCCGCTTGAAACCCGCAACAATGACGGCGATGTGTTTGTAATCCTTGACAGGTTTAAATATAAGCCCGTTCCACGCTGGTCTGAATGTGTTAAGCCTTTTCTTGACAGGGCAAAGCCGTTTGACGGTAATTATATTGTAAATTACTTTTCAACGTCAGGCGGTTTGAAGGGACCTTATAATAATGCAAAGTATTTAAACGCACGTTTTATGGCTTATCCGCTTGACAGCGAGAATTATTACGGTACGGTTTATTTTGATTTTCCGACAAAAGAACTTGCCTGTAAGGTTGCCGAAACGAATTTTTAATGAGCGGAGGGTATTGATAAATCTTTAAGTTCCCTATTGATTATAAGAATAAAAATGTTATAATATTATCAAAGTCTACATAAAAGGAGCATTCGATATGAAAAAATCATTAAGTTTTTTACTTGCAGTTGTTATGATGATTTCGTCATTTTCTGTTGGTTTAACGACGGCGTTTGCTGCCGATGTGCTGAATGCTGAAATTGAAGTTACTTATCAGCAGACAGAAGCAAGAAGTATGTTAAGTCTTATTAATAATTTCAGGAAAAGCAGTTATGCATGGTACTGGAAAGAAAATAATAAAGACAAAGTTACCTGCCGCGGTCTTTCAAATCTTGTTTATGATTATGACCTTGAGAAAATCGCTATGCAGCGCGCGGCTGAAGTTGCGGTTAAATTTTCTCATATCAGACCGAACGGTGAATCGTGGTACAGTGCATATCCGTACAGAGTATATATGTCATGCGGCGAAAATATTGCGGCAGGCTATGTAGATGCACAAGATGTGTTTATCGGCTGGCGTGAAGATAATGAAAATTACGACGGTCAGGGTCACAGAAGAAATATGCTCAGCAGTGATTATGCGGCTGTCGGTATTGCCTGTGCAGAATATGGCGGCGTTAAATACTGGGTTCAGGAATTCGGTTCACCTGCTAAAAACGTAACGCCGACTGCGGCAAACAACGCAAAAACAGGCGTTGAATTTGATGTAAATACTTCTGATATGAAAAATGTAAATATCACCGCCGATGTGAAAAATATTGACATCAAAACAGGCGAGCCTGCCGATTTGCCGATTGTATCGGTTGATTTTATGATGGAGGATATCAGACCCGTAAAAACGGTGATTAATTCATCTGTTACACCTGAATGGACTGTTGAGGATAACAGCGTGGTTCAGATTTTTGACGGCAAAATCGTTGCGCTTAAAGAGGGTCAAACTACAGTCACTGCCACAGTTATGGGTAAAAAAATTTCAATTCCGATTACTGTAACAATCAGTGAAAATGAATGCAGCCACACAAGCGTTAAGTGGGTCGGCGACGGTAAAATTGTCGCAAAACAGTGCCAAAAATGTGGCAGAATTCTTGTAACACTTCCGTTTGATGATCTTGGAAACTTCGTTTATTACGGCGATTTTGTTGAGTATACGTCAGTAAGCAACAAGTTCATTACGGGCACAAATCCGCCTGAAAGAACGCTGTTTTCGCCGACGATGCCGATAACAAGAGCAATGTTTGTAACTATTCTTTACCGTATGGCAGGTGAACCGTATAAGAACGCAAATCCGTATCTGTCAACACCGTTTACTGATATTACAGACAAAAGCGTTTAC
Organism: uncultured Oscillospiraceae bacterium; assembly: GCA_902489595.1. Lineage (GTDB taxonomy): Bacteria > Bacillota > Clostridia > Oscillospirales > Acutalibacteraceae > Eubacterium_R. The sequence continues at coordinate 14,205 of CABUAS010000030.1, forward strand.
TATTACGATGCCGCTTGTTGGGCGCTGAAAAACGGCATTACAACCGAAACAACTTTCAAACCGTTTGATAACGTAAGCCGTGAGCAGACTGCATCATTCCTTTTCAGATATGCAAAGGATAACGGAAAACTCGGCGACGATTCATACAAAAACGTAAATCTTGCAAATTATCCCGATTATAACAGCGTTCACGGCTGGGCAGTTGAGGCTATGCAGTGGGCAAATTATAATGGTATGATTACAGGTACACAGCAGGGTTATATAAATCCGCAGGGCGCAACTCAGCGTATCCACGCAACAAAGATTTTGTACGGTTTCGGCAAAACGTGCAATATCGGCAATTTTGGATAAGTAAATGAAAACGGGAGGGCCCGGAGACCCTCCCCTACAGAATATCAATAACGTTATGGTAACAACCGTAGGGCGGTGTGGTCTCACCTGTCGGTTCGGTCGGTGCTTCTGCGATGCAGAGGTGTCCACCGGACACCCGCACCCTCACACCGCCATAAAATACAAAAAGCCTTTTCGACTGTAAATATTGAAAAGGCTTTTTTACTATTAATCTTTAATATATTTCTGAATTTTAACGGCGTCAAGTGCAAGTCCGATTATGATAAATACTACTGCACTGCCGACTGCCTGAATAATGCTGAACGGCACTGAAGTCCACGCAGTGGGGAAAGAATACATAAGTCCCTCGGCGAGCAGGTAGCCGAAAATCGTTATAAGACCCGAAACAATAACCATAGGCACGGTATACCAATTTATGATTTTGTTTTTGCCCGTTTTCTTTTTATAAAGCGACATCATAATGATAAACGGAACTGCGTTGAGCGCCTTTATAATCGCTGTCGGAATTGCCCATACTGCGGCGCCTGCAAGAATATCTGCAAGTGCTCCGCCGATTGCACCTGCCAATGCACCGAGAGGACCTAAAAGGCACGCCGCAAGGTAAATCATTGAGTCGCCGAAGTGCAGATAGCCGTCGTTTATTCCCGTCGGCATTTTAACGAATGCCGTGAAAACGGCTATGATTGCCGCCATTAAGCCGGTAAAGCAGATTTTTATTACTTTTTTATTTTTCATTTTTGGTATATCCTCCTAATTCTGCTAAAAATTTTTCAAAATGAACACCGTCGGCAGGGTTGTAATCGCCGTTTGTGTCACGTATCGTTTCATTAATTGCTTTGCCGATGAAATTGACTGCGCACGAAACGGCATTTAAAAGCGTTTCGCCTGCCGTGCATTTTGCAGTGATAATTGATGAAAGAATGTCACCCGTGCCCGAAAAACTGCCGCCGAGTGCTTTCGTTTTTACAACATCAAAGCTGCCGCCGTCAAATACTGCGTTTGCAATTATATCGCCGTTAAGGTGAATACCGCTGACTGCGATTTTTAAATTTCTTTCGCTTTTTCTGCAAAGGCTTTCACACATAATATGAACCGCCGTCAGTTTATTGCCGTCAGACAGGGAATTTACAACATTGAAATCATCGTCACACAGTATACACAGTTCGGTAAGATTCGGTGTGATAATATCCGCTTTTTTTGCAAGGCATTTTATTGCGTTTACGCATTCCTTTGTGTAGCAGTCATAAACTGCGCCGTCGTCTGCCATAACGGGGTCAACAACAACGAGTGTGCCGTCTTTTTTGAAATAATCAATAAAATCGGCAATGATTTCGCCCTGCTTCGGGTTTGAAATAAAGCCTGTCAGAATTCCGTCAAAATCAGGGTTAAGATTTTTGATTTTGCCAATAACGGCAGGCAGTTCATCTGTTAAATCTTTGCAGAAATAATCGTCGTAGCCTGTTTGGTTTGAAAGCACGGCGGTCGTTATCGGGCAGCACTGTGCTTTAAGCACGGAAATAATCGGAATTGCGGCAGTAAGCGAGCATTTGCCGAAGCCCGATAAATCGTTTATTACAGCAATTTTTTTCATAGCAGTATACCTCCGTGCGTTATTGTTTAAGCATAGGCTAAGTATATATCAAAACTGTATTTAAATAAATAGACAGAAATTAATAATTTTTAGGGTACAATTTTTGCAAAATCAATTTTTTTATGAAAATTTTAAGCAATCTTCATTTTAAATTAATAATATGTTTATTGTTATATGAATATCCTTGTGTTAAAATAAGCATATAATTTATCAGGACGGGTAAAAATTTTATGAAAATTGAAAAGGGATCAACTGTTTTGAAATATATTTTAATTGTTTTGGGAATTGTACTTTTAATATGGTATCTGTGCCCGCTTGTTGCGTCAAACTTTAACGCAGGCACGCTTTTCGGAATTATTGGCTGTGTTTTTCTTATTTTATTCGGTGCGTTTTTTGAAAAACTGCCGTCTGCCGCAAAAATCACGATTTTTTCGCTGATAGGTGTTTTTGTTGCCGTTATAGTTCTGCCGATTTCGTTTAATATTGCACGGTATTCCGATTATAAAACAGATGACGGAGCGAAGACCGTTATCGTTTTGGGGTGCAGAGTAAGGGGTGAAACGCCGAGCAAGTTTCTTTATGACAGAAGCCTTGCCGCCGCCGAATATTTGCAGGATAATCCCGACGCTGTTGTGATTGCCTCGGGCGGTCAGGGCGAAGGCGAAAATATATCTGAGGCAGAATGTATTAAGAGGGTTCTTGTTGAACACGGTATTGAAGAGGGCAGAATTATTAAAGAAGATAAATCAACGAATACAAATGAAAATTTACTGTTTTCAAAGGAAATTATTGTAAGTAATAATCTCAGTGAAGATGTTGTTATTGTTACAAATGAGTTTCACGAGTACAGGGCAAAGCTTTACTGCGACAGGCACGGACTTGATTTTCATTCAAAAAGCAGTCACACTCCGCTCTATTCGATTTTGACTTATTATACAAGAGAGATTCTGGGTATTGTGAAGTTGAAAATTTTCGGGTGAATGAAAAAATTTTTTATTGTTAAAAAATAAAACAAAACAGACGGCTCACTATGAACCGTCTGCTTTTTATTTCGTCAAAATGTTGGCGTTATTAATCAAAACTCTGATTGCTTCGTCGCCGTATTTATCTTTGATTGCCTTAACGCCTGCCGAATAATCGGGCGGGCGAGAGGTAAGGTTATGGCAGTCTGAGCCGATAAGGTGAATTCTGCCGCTTTCAAGATATTTAAAAAGTTTCTTTTTTGTGTGGCGTGAGCCATCCGCAAAAGAACTGATATTTACCTGCGTAAGGCAGCCGAGTTCGATAAATGCATCAAGTTTGCCCTTATCCTCCATCAAAGCGCCGTAGCGTTCAATATGGGCAAGAATCGGCTTAACATTATAATCAACGCACATATTTGCAAGTCTGTCATAGCTTTGCGACGAAAAAGTGCTTGAAAACGGGTGTTCAATCAGAATATAACGTGAATTGCCTATGCAAAGCGGCGATAAATCATCGTTATGAAAAAGATATTTTGAAATATAAACTTCTGCCGCAGGAAAAATTTCAGGACTTCCGGGAGGCAGTGCACGCTTTAATTTTTCATATGCTGCGTTTCGCTTTGCAACGAAGTCATCAAGTGAAATGCTGTCGCTGTAATAATGCGATGTGGAAATAATTTTTTCTGCGCCCTGCATTTGCAGTTTCTGTACCATACGAACGCTTTCTTCCACGCTTTTTGCGCCGTCGTCAAGTTCAGGCAGAATGTGGCAGTGTGTTTCAACAAGATTTTTAACGAACATTTGTAATCACCAGCTTATCAATATGCATCGTAGCCGTAGCCGTATTTGCCGTATCGTTTGCTTTTGTTTTCAACAAAATTAACAACAAAGCCTAAAATATTTGCCTGAATAAATCGTAAAGCGTCAATCGTTTTTTCAAGTTCGGGGTGAGTTGATGAATTCGATTTTACAACGACTATAATTCCGTCAGACATTTTTATTACCGGCAGAGCGTCTGATACAACATTTATCGGCGGAGTATCAACAACGATATAATCAAAGTGCTTTGAGATTTCTTTAAGAAAATCCGTCATAAGTTCCGACCCGAGAATTTCGGCAGGGTTCGGAGGGATTGAGCCGCTTGTTATAATAGAAAGATTTGCAATTTCGGTGGGGTGCACCGTATCAAACAAATCTGTACTGCGTGTTTTGCTGTTGGCTGCATCGCTTAAATAGTTTGTAAGCCCCGGAGCATTCGGGATTGAAAAATAGTGGTGAATTTTCGGCTTTCTCAAATCGCCGTCAATAAGCAGAACACGCTGGTCTGCCTGTGAAAGTGAAATTGCAAGGTTGATTGCGGTAGTTGTTTTGCCCTCGCTTGCGTTTGAGGAAGATACAACAATCGTTTTACAGCCGCTTTTGATGATTGAAAGCATAATATTTGTTCTTATGCTTTTGTAGGATTCTTCAATTCTGAATTTAAGTCCTGCGTCTATATCCTGGTCAATCAAAAGCTGGCACGGAAGATTGTAGGAGAGGTTATTTTTTGCCATTTTTTTTCATCTCCTTCTTTTTTTGTTTGCTTTCTTTGGATTTTGAATTTGAACTGAATTCAGGAATTGAGCCGAGCACCGGAATTTTGTATTTTTCGGTAAGTTCTTCTTCGGTCTTGATGCGAACATCAAGCAAATCACGCAGAATTATATAGGCGGCAGCAAGCACAAATCCTGCCATTGCGCCGATAAGGCACTTTTTTGCATAGCCTTTGCTTGCAGCAGTAACTGCTTTCATAGGCTTGTCTACAACAGTTGCTTTAACAAGACCGCCGTTGGTCTGATTCATTGTTTCAATAACACAGTCCTGCAGTGCAAGCGAAATGTTGTAACTGAGGTCGGCGTCAGTTGTAAGAATGTGAAGTTTAAACATTGCCGTGTTTTCAACTTTTTCAAAAGAAATAGCGTTTTTTACCTGATTTGCCGTTACATTTGTGCCGTGTTTTCTGTTGATTTCATCTGCAACAGACTGGTTGAAATCAGTTGTTTTGAAAATTTCAATAAATGTGTCAAGCATACCGATTGCATAACTTCTTTTGCTTGTTTCACTTGTTCTTTGCTGAACCGTTGAAGATGCAGTGCCTGACATTTCCTGATCTTTATCTTCTGCATAAGCAAGAAATTCGATTGACGATTTGTAGGTGAGTACTGTAAATTTTGCAGTATATGTGTATGCCGCAACAGCGCCTATCAGAAAGAAGATTAAAAGCAGATACCATTTTTTCAAAAGTGCAGTAAGTATCTTTTTTATGTTTTCGTCTATGTTCAAAAAAGTCACCCTTTCATTAA
>CABUAS010000031.1 GCA_902489595.1 uncultured Oscillospiraceae bacterium
ATAAATTATTTTAAGGAGATTTATTGCTATGAAAGAAACACCGGTAAATAAAATTATGGAAAACACGCTCGAAAAAATGCGTGAAATGGTTGATGTTTCAACTATCATTGGTGATCCTATTACAACTGACGGAACAACGCTTATTCCTGTTTCAAAGGTTTCTTACGGATTTACAAGCGGCGGTACAGACCTTCCGTCAAAGCAGAACGCTGAATTGTTCGGCGGCGGTGGCGGCGGCGGTATTTCCATCACCCCTGTTGCATTTATCGTTATCCAGAATGATAAAGTAAGAATGATGCAGATTAATAATTATTCTTCATCTGCAGACCGTGCAATCGCTATGATTCCTGAGCTTGTTGATCAGATTTCTCAGCTTGTTAAGTCTAAGGACACCGAAAGCGAAAAAGCAGCAGAATAATGGTTTTAATCACCTGCATATATTTTAGCAGGTGATTATTTTGTTAAAGAGAATTGTTTGTGCTTTAGTTGCATTAATACTGCTTGTGCCGTGTACTGCGTACGGCGCATATTCCTCTGCTTCATCGGCAATCGTTATGGATGCGGATACTTTTGAAATTTTGTTTCAGAAAAACATTTATGAGGAAAGAAGTATTGCTTCCACCACTAAAATTTTAACATCTTATATCGCCTGTGAAAGCGGCAGGCTTGATGAAAAGGTAACTGTTACCGATGAAATGGTAAATACTGTCGGCACTTCACTCGGTCTGCGTGTGGGAAATAAAATTACCCTTTATGACTTGGTTGTCGGTATGATGCTTGCCTCGGGCAATGATGCCGCAAATTGCGTTGCCCTCTATCTCGGTGAAACGTTTGAGGGGTTTGCCGAGATTATGAATAAAACGGCGGCAGACATCGGTATGAAAAACAGTTATTTTGTTACTCCGTCAGGGCTTGATGAAAACAATCATCATTCTTCGGCGTACGATATGGCTTTGCTTGCTGCTAAAGCAATGCAAAACAAAATCTTTGCCGAAATCTGTGCTATGAAAAGCAAAGACGTAATGATAAGCGGCAAAAAGCAGATTATTTATAATCATAATAAACTTCTCTCTTTTATGGACGATTGTATCGGCGTAAAAACAGGCTTTACAAAAAAAGCAGGCAGATGCCTGGTTTCAGCCGCAAAGCGAGACGGCGTTATGCTGATTTGTGTGACGCTGAATGATGCAGATGACTGGAATGAGCATATGGCGCTTTATAATGAGTGTTTTGGTTATTACAGTTCTGCTCATTTTGAGGATAAATTAAGTTTAAATATTGTCGGCGCACAAAATAATTCGGTAAACGCTGTTTACAGTGCTGATTTGTCAGTTCTGAACAGTGAAAATACATATTCGGAAATATATTATTTTCCCATAATTTATGCCCCTGTAAATAAGGGCGATGAACTCGGCTTTGCCGTTATAAAATATAAAGATAAGGAAATTTCAAGAGTGCCTATTCTGGCAGATGAAAGTATAGAATATTATGGCGAACAGCAACTTAGTTAGATTACAGAAATTTATGGCAGACTGCGGTGTTGCCTCAAGGCGCAAAAGCGAAGAACTGATTGAGGCAGGCAGGGTAAAGGTCAACGGTCACGTTGCTCATATCGGCGACAAAATTAATCCTAAAAAAGACCTTGTAACCGTAAGAGGCAAAAAGATTAATTCAGTCGGCAGAAATTATTATATTATGCTCCATAAGCCAAGGGGTTATGTCACAACCGTGTCAGATGAACTCGGCAGAAAGACCGTTATGGATTTAGTGGGCGACGTTAAGGCAAGAATTTATCCTGTCGGCAGACTTGATAAGGATTCCGAGGGATTGCTTCTTTTAACAAATGACGGCTCATTTGCAAATGCAGTATCACACCCGGGGCATAGCTTTGCAAAGGTTTACCGTGTAACTGTCAGACCGTCGGTTGACGATGAAATTCTTTTTAAATTGCGAAACGGCATTGAAATCGACGGTAGAAAAACTGCGCCGTGCGATGTTAATGTTATTACGCAGGAGCCGGGCAGGGTAGTGCTTGAGTTTGTTTTGCGAGAGGGAAGAAACCGCCAGATCAGAAAAATGTGCGAGGCGGTAAATCTTCAGGTGGCAAGACTTAAAAGAATTTCGGTCGGTTCATTGAAACTCGGTATGCTGCCGCAGGGAAAATGGCGTGAACTTACGGATAATGAAGTAAAAAAACTTCTTCGTTCTGCCGAAAAGCAGACAGAAATAATTGAATAAAATTCAGCATTTCCGTGATGATTAGAAATGTTATAGGGGAGGGTATACGTGCCCTCCTGCTTTTTATATAAAATATATTTTATTATTAATAAAACTTTAACATAATAATTTAAAAAAATGTTGTAATTATAAATGTAAAGTGTTAAAATACAAAAGAATGGATATTTATACCTATAAATATTTTCAAAATTCAAGGAGGATAAATTAGTGAGCAATCTTACTGTTAAAGATACACAGGCTCGTAAAAGACTGGCATCTTTATTTGATGACGGTGTTTTTACCGAAATTGATGCTTTTGCTAAATCTGCAAACGGCGATGCCGAGGCAGTAGCAGGCTTCGGTTCAGTAAACGGAACTTGTGTGTATGCTTTCTCACAGGATGTTACTGCTGATTCAGGTGCAATCAGCGTTGCCCAGTGTGCAAAGTTAAAAAAGGTTTATGATATGGCAATGAAAACAGGTTGCCCTATTGTCGGAATTTACGATTCTAACGGTTTAAAATTAACTGAGGGCTTTGAGGCGCTTAATTCTTACGGCGAAATTTTAAAGGCTTCGTCATCTGTTTCGGGTGTAGTTCCTCAGATAAGCATTATTGCAGGCGCTTGCCTCGGCACAACAGCCCTGATGGCAAATATGGCAGATGTTGTTGTTGCAGTTGAAGATGCTGATTTTTATGTAACTGCTCCAAGTGAGGTTACTGCCGCTGAAAGTGCAAAAGCAGGCACGGTTGATGTTCTTGCAAAGGATTTTGATGAGGCTGCTTCAAAAACAAGAGAACTTATTTCTCTTCTTCCGTCAAACAATCTTGATGCAGTTCCTGTTTTTGATTTCACTGCACCTGATGTTTTTGCAGATGAAAATTCAGACGCAATGGCAGTAATTAACGCCGTTGCAGATGCAGGCAGTGTAATTGAGATTAAAAAGGATTATGCCAAAAACGCTGTAACCGCACTTGCAACGGTTATGGGTTCAACAGTTGGATTTATTTCGTATGACGGCAACAATCTTTGCCCGAACTGCGCTTATAAGGCTGAGGCGTTCATTAAACTTTGTGACGCTTATAATATTCCGATTGTAACATTTGTCAATGCAAACGGACTTGTCAAGGGAAAAGAAAATCAGATGCTTATTGCCGCTACAAAACTCACTTCGGCTCTTGCCTGTGCAACCTGCCCTAAAATTTCTGTAGTAACAGGCAGTGCGGTCGGTGCGGCTTATATTGCTCTTGCAGGCAGAGGCGCTAATGCCGATGTTGTTTATGCGTGGGATACTGCCGTTCTTTCACCGCTTGAGGTTGAAAGTGCGGTTGCATTCCTTTATAATGATCGCCTTGCAAAAGGCGAAAGCAGAGAAGCACTTGCCGCTGAATATAAAGAAAGCCTTGCTTCTGCATTTACCGCAGGCGCTTGCGGTGCAGTTGATGATATTTTTGTTCCTGCCGAAACAAGGGCAAAGGTTATTGCCGCTCTTGATATGCTTGCAGGCAAAAGAGAAACTACGCTTCCGAGAAAGCATTCTGTTAAATAATAGGAGGATAAACGAATGAAAAGATATACAATTACAGTTAACGGTACAGCATACGATGTAACAGTTGATGAGGCAAACGGCGCAGCACCTGCTCCTGCAGCAGCACCCGCAGCCGCTCCCGCTACTCCTGCACCTGCACCAAAGGCAGCACCGGCTCCTGCGGCTCAGGGCTCAGTTAAGGTTGAAGCACCTATGCCGGGCACAATCCTTGATGTAAAAACTTCAAACGGCGCTTCTGTAAATGCAGGCGATGTTCTCTGCATTCTTGAAGCCATGAAAATGGAAAATGAAATTGTAGCTCCTCAGGCAGGCACGGTTGCATCTGTTTCGGTTGCAAAAGGCGACAGTGTTGAGGCAGGTCAGGTTATTATTACATTAAACTGATAGGAGTAGACTATGGCTAAAATTGGTATTACCGAAACTGTTCTGCGTGATGCGCATCAGTCTTTGATTGCAACACGTATGAGAACAGATGAATTTTCGGATATTCTTGAAAAAATGGACAAAATCGGCTATCATTCACTTGAATGCTGGGGCGGTGCAACGTTTGATTCCTGCCTTCGTTTCCTTAATGAAGACCCGTGGGACAGACTTCGCCTCATTCGTAAAAAATGTCCGAATACAAAGCTTCAGATGCTTTTCAGAGGTCAGAATATGCTTGGCTACCGCCATTATGCCGATGACCTTGTAGATTATTTTGTTAAAAAGAGTATTGATAACGGCATTGATATTCTTCGTATATTTGATGCGCTTAACGACGTAAGAAATCTTGAAACTGCTATTAATGCCGCTAAAAAGTACGGCGGTCACGTTCAGGCTGCGATTTCTTACACAACAGGTCCTGTTTTTGATATTGATTATTACTGCAATTATGCAAAACAGCTTGAAAATGCAGGCACAGATTCAATCTGTATCAAGGATATGGCAGGCCTTTTAACGCCTTACGGAACTTATGACCTTGTTAAAGCGCTTAAAGAAACAGTTAAAGTTCCGATTCAGCTGCATTCTCATTACACCTCGGGTCTTGCATCTATGGTTCAGTTAAAGGGCATTGAGGCAGGCGTTGATGTTATTGATACTGCTATGAGCCCGCTTGCTATGGGCACATCTCACCCTGCTACGGAATCTATGGTGGCCGCTCTTCAGGGCACTGAGTATGATACGGGACTTGACCTTAAAGCATTAACTGAAATCCGTGATTTCTTTATGCCTCTTCGTGAGAAATATATCAAAGAGGGTCTGCTCAATACGAAAATGCTCGGTGTTGATGCAAATACTCTGCTTTATCAGGTGCCGGGCGGTATGCTTTCAAATCTGCTTAATCAGTTGAAGCAGGCAGGCAAAGAAGATAAGCTTGAAGAGGTTCTTGCCGAAGTACCGAGAGTTCGTAAGGACAGCGGTTATCCTCCGCTTGTTACTCCAACTTCTCAGATTGTCGGCACACAGTCTGTTTTCAATGTAATTATGGGCGAGCGTTATAAAATGGTTACTAAGGAATTCAAGGATATGGTAGCAGGCAAGTACGGTAAAACGCCTTGTGACATTGACCCTGAATTCAGAAAGAAAATCTGCGGTGACGAGCCGATTATCGACTGCCGTCCTGCCGATTTGCTCAAGCCCGAACTTGATACTTTCAAAGATCAGATTGCTGAATATTATGAGCAGGAGGAAGATGTTCTTTCTTTCGCACAGTTTGATCAGGTTGCAATTAAATTCTTCCAGCAGAGAAGAGATAAAAAGTACAACCTCGATGGCAAACACGACGATATTGAATCAAAAGTTCATCCGGTATAATATGTATTTTAGGAGGGCATACGCCCTCCTTTTTGTTGCCTTTTTGTTTTACTTATGTTATTGTATAACCATACGGGCAATTCGTGAATTGCCCTTACAAAAAAATGAATGAATTATAAATAATGTTTGGCTAATCGTAGGGTAAGGTCTCTGTGTTCTCCCGTTAAGTAGGGGTCGATGCCTTCATCGACCCGTTAATTAATAATATGTAAGGATACAATACAATGAGAAAATCCAACAAAACAAGAAAAAAGACTGACGCAGATATTCAAATCATTGAAAAAATGAAAGAGTGCATAAATAGATATTCGTCTGCTTCAAATTTAATTAGAAACGTTGAATTTGAAGAATTGGCTGATAAGGATTCATTAAGATTTTCCTGCAAAATTGATTTCGGTGATTTTGAGGAAACTGTCGTATATTATTCGGCAATGCTTATGACAGAACATATGATTGATGCCGAGTTTGTGTATAAAAATTCGTCTTACATTTATACCTTTTATGATATTTTCAATTTGTTTGATATTGATGATTTTAATCTTTATTACGCAAGAGATATGCTTTCTTGTGACGATGTTGAAAAAATCATTAATGATATTTTTAATGCAACAGAAAAATATTATAATTATATTGAAAAAGCAGGAACATCTGAATATCTGCCGACACTTATAAAGAATTATGAAACTGATATGACAGCCGTTATGGGTGGTAATGACTGGAAAGGCGAGGAAATATATGACCCCTTTATATTACCATTTAATCACCCGTATTTTTCAGTTTATGATGGTCGGATAACACTTAAATTACACAAAAAGTTGCAAAAAAGAAATTCAAAGGGAGAACTTGAACTTATTTATGAAAAACGTCTGCTGAAATATCTTGAGAAAGGTCTAAAGAATGAAAGAAAAGAAGTAACAAATAAAGCAGATTTTTCAAAATTATATAAGCGAAAAACAGTTTTGATTTATACTTCGCTTTTTTTGATTGTGTTTGCAGTCTGCATGTTTCTTGAGTATATTATTCATTCGGCAATTTTTAAAGGCGCAGAAGTTTATTTGTCTTCGATTTCTTTGTTCGGTATTCAATTTTTCCTGCCGTACGAGCTCACTCTCGGTTCTCTTATGACTTCGTTATGGGTTACCTTTGGTGTTGGTGTGTCTTTCGGGGGTAAAATTATATCTAAAGCAATGCCTGATGATTTTAAAGTTTCTGCACGTGCAAAATTTGAAAAGGATACTTGGGGTAAACTTAAATTTAAACCTTTAAAAGCTTTATTGTTTATATTTGTATTTGTTGTTACTGCACTTTCATTTGTGTGCGGTTTTATAGATATTGGTTATTACGATGACCATGTTCGTTTTATTAATAAGTCTTTTAATTATGCAGATGTTCAGTATGAGAATTTACAGATATATAAAATCAAAGGAGAAAAAGGCAGTAATTATGAATATGAAAATGCTTATGCAGTGTCTGACGAAAATACAGGTTATTATTTTGAATTAGGCGAGGTTGATCCGAACGGAAAAACTCAGAAAAAATTAAATGAAATAGCCGAGCAATATAACATAGAAATTATTGTAATTGAATCAATTAATGATTTATCGTAGGGGTCGATGCCCTAATCGACCCGCAAAAAAATTTGTAGGGTAGGGTCTCCGTGCCCTACCGTCTTTTTACCAAATGCGCTCATCGACCGTAAAAGTGTAATTTATCACACATAATTTATAACTTAATAATCTTTTTAGTAATATTGTCATTTGCTGTTGACGAATTTGACAAGAAGTGCTATAATATTTTAGAAAAAATTAATAATTAAATGTATGGGGGTACATATAATGAAAGTTCTTATGATTGGCGGTACAGGCCTTCTCGGTTCTGCTGCTGCTCAGATTTTTGTTGATCGTGGACATGAGATTAAAACTCTTGCTCTTCCTCCTCTTCCACAGGGCGCTCCGCTTCCTAAAGAGATGGAAATTATGTTCCAGGATGCAAACAAGCTTACAGACGATGAAATGATCGAATTAATGAAGGGCTACGATATGTTCGTATTCGCAACAGGCGTTGACGAAAGAGTTGAATTCCCGGCTCCTGTTTACGATGCATATTACAAGTACAACATTGCTCCTCTTGAAAGATATCTGCCTCTTGCTAAAAAAGCAGGTATGAAGGGCGCTGTTGTATGCGGCTCGTACTTCGCTTGGCTTGCTAACCACCGTCCTGATATGGATCTTTGCTCAAAGCATCCTTATATCAGAAGCCGTGTTGAGCAGGAAAAGGTTTGCGAAAAGTATTCAGATAAAGATTTCCAGGTTGGCGTTCTTGAGCTTCCTTACATCTTCGGCACACAGCCGGGCAGAAAGCCGGTTTGGGTTATCCTTATCGAACAGCTTCAGAGATTTGAAAAGATGCCGTTCACAATGTATCCGGCAGGCGGTACTGCAATGCTTACAGTTCGCCAGGTTGGTGAATCAATGGTAGGCGCTGCTGAGCAGGCTTATGAAAACGCGTCAAAGGGCGAAGGTAAGTATCGTGCATACGGCATTTCCTGCTACAACCTTACATGGAGAGAATTCCTCAAAATCGTTTACCGTGCTATGGACGGTATTCAGGACAGAAAGATTGTTGACGTTCCTAAGTGGACCTTCCAGGCTTTCGGTCTTGTAATGCGCAAGGATTATGCAAAGAGAAATGTTGACTCGGGTATTGACCCTGTAGGCCTTGCTGATATTATGGGTATGAACCTCTTCATTCCTACAGATGATTGTAAGGAACTTGGCTGCACACCTGATGATATTGAAAAGGCTATCTTTGACTCAATCGCACTTTCAAAGGCTGCATTTGAGGGTAAGGCAAAACTCGTTGAAATGAAAGGCGAGTAATTTAAAGTAAATTAATTTAGCGGTGGACAAAAGTCTACCGCTATTTTTTTGTGTAAATTTGTCGTAGGGGAGGGTCTCTGTGCCCTCCCGTCAATTTTTTATATTAAAACTTTAAAAAACTCTTGACATATATTATTGAATGCAGTATTATTGTGTTAGTTAAGTAATACAGTTAAGGAGGATTAAAAATGGAATATCAATTTGACAACGACAAACCGATTTATCTGCAGATGGTGGAACTTATAAAAAAAGAAATCATATCGGGCAGGTTGAAATCTGGTGAAAAAATGCCGTCAGTGCGTGAACTTGCCGTTCAGGCAAAGGTAAATCCTAATACGGTTCAGAAAGCACTTGCCGAGCTTGAGCGGTGCGGATTAATCTACACTGAGCGCACAAACGGCAAATTTGTAACGGAAAATCAATCAATAATCAAAGCGTACCGTGACGGTATTATCAACGAAAAAGTTGAATCTTTTTTGAAGGATATGATTCATATCGGTGTAAGCGAAGACGAAATCAGGGAATATCTTGACAGCAAGAAAGGAATGTTTGAATGTGAAATTGCTTGAATGTAAAAATCTGTCTAAAAGCTTTGATGATAAAGTAGTTCTGAAAAATATAAATCTGTCTGTTGACGGCGGCAGAATTGTCGGTCTGCTCGGTAAAAACGGTCAGGGCAAAACAACTCTTATCAAGCTTATTAATGATTTGCTTACACCTACAGACGGTGAGGTGCTGATAAACGGCAGAAAACCCGGCATTGAAAGCAAGAAAATTATATCTTATCTTCCTGAGAGAACTTATCTTGATAAGGATATGACCGTTCGGCAGGAAATCACCTTTTTCAGCGAGTTTTATGATAATTTCAACGTTGAGCGTGCATATAATCTGCTTGAAAAACTCGGTCTTGATGCAAATCAGAAATTATCCAAAATGTCAAAGGGTATGCAGGAAAAGGTGCAGTTAGTCCTTGTTATGGCAAGAGATGCCGAACTATATATACTCGATGAACCTCTCGGCGGTGTTGATCCTGCCTCAAGAGATTATATCCTTGATACAATTCTTTCAAACTTCTGCGAAGGCGCAAGCATTATTGTTTCAACGCACCTTATTGCCGATGTTGAGCGTATTCTTGACGAAGTAATATTTATTGATAAGGGTGAAATTGTTTTGCACGAGCTTGCCGATAATTTAAGAACAAAGCAGAATGCAAGCATTGATGAAATTTTCAGGAGGACCTTCAGATGCTGAAAAAATTATTGAAATATGATTTTAAGTGGATTTATAAAGTTGTTGCAGTGTTTTATGCACTTGCTGTATTCTTTGCATTGCTTTCATTCGGGCTGTCAAAGGTTGAAAATTCAACGCTGTTCAGCGTGCTTGCACAGATTTCGTGCGGTTTTACCGTAGCAATGGTTGCAAACTGTATAGTGAATTCAATTATGCGCTCGTGGGTAAGATTCCGCAATAATATGTTTAAAGATGAGTCTTATCTCACGCATACGCTTCCCGTATCTCGGCATACAGTTTTTCTGTCAAAAACACTTTCTGCGCTTATCTGCACATTTATATCAACTGCTGTTTCGGCGGCAAGTATTATTCTTTGCTATTACAATAATGCTGTGATTAAAGAAAGCGTAAAATCAATGCTTGATTCACTGGCAGATGCGTTCGGCGTTTCAAAAGCAGTTGTACTTGCGTTTCTTGCTTTTATAGTTTTTCTTGAAATAATGTTTATTCTTCTTGCCGGATATAACGGTATGATTTTAGGCCATAAGTCAAATAAAAAGAAAATGGTAAAAAGCATTATAATCGGTTTTGCCATTTATATTGCATTCAATATTCTTACAGTCGGAATAATCTGTATTGCAGGCGCTTTTGATGACAGGATTATGAAAATAATTAATTCTTCTGACGTTGTACCCGTTTCAGCCGTCAAAGTGTGCCTTGTTCTTGCCGTTATCGTTTATACGGTTTATAATATTGCGCTGTATATAATCGGAAGCAAATGCCTTGAAAAAGGTGTAAACATAGATTAATATTTCGTTGGGTGCGGCGTCTTCGACGCACGAGTACAAAAAAACAGTGCCGAATTAAATCAGCACTGTTTTTATTTTTTATTAATCCGCACATCCGCCGACGCCGTGAATAACCTGCTGTTAAACGCAGGTGGGTTTTATCCGCCATACTTTGTGCTCCCAGCGTCCGTATCATTCAAAGATGATAGGGGAGGTCTGCATACCCATAGAGCGAGGCTAAATCCCTGTAAAAAAATTGTTCGGGTTACTAAGGCTGTCGGTTATCGAGATGCGCAGACTTAAAACAAATTATCTTACTGTTCGACATTCTCGGGGTCAAAATATTCAACCTCGAATTTTTCTTCAACCATTTTCATAAGAATGTCTGAAACTTCGTTGTATTCATTTTCATTCTCAATTTCAGCAAGGTATTCATCGCCGTTTTCTTCGAGAACTTTAAGAATAATCACTTCATAGTCCGCCTCAACGATTTCTTCAGCATCATCACGGTACTCCGTGATAGCAACGTAAGCATTGCCGCCGTTTTCATATCTTTCAAGAAGCTCAAACAAAATTTCCTCGCCGTTATCATCGGTAACGGAAATAATATCGGGCTCGTAATAATCCTTCTCGTTATCCATTATAATTCACTCCCTTTTTAAGTTAGTATCATTATAATATCAAAATGCCGTTTCGTCAATAGTAATATATTGCTTAAATACTGCTATAATATACAAATTTCACCATTTTATGTATATTGTGCATAAATATTTTTAAAAATGTTGAAAAAAACTATTGACAAATGATAAATTGTATGCTATTATTTAGATGAACTTAAGAGATAGATAGTTTAAGTTCAGGTTACGAAAGGAGGCTTTGTCCGATGGAATTAGAACCAGGTCAGACAAACGCCTGCAAAGTATTCGGGTAATATAACGGATTATCGTATCGGCAGCATCTGATATAATTTCAGATAACGGATACACGCAAACGCAATTATAAAAGTTATAGCAGGGAACCGAAAAAAGAATACCACAGGCGTGTTAAAAATTGAATTTAAAAGATATATAATTATATGTTCAGCCTTTCCTGCACAGGCTTTGAAGGTTATCTTCAAAATATTTGATATAAGGTGAAACCAATGCAGTATTAACTGATAATATTTCATAAAAATATATTTTCGAGGTGATCCCCATGTTAAGGGCATTCATTGTATCAAGAAAATAATTATGAGAGGTCAGTCCGATGTACTAAGTAGTTTTTACACATAACTTTTTTAAAATCAAATAAATTTAATAATATGTCAAATGCTCCTCACGGTTTCGCTGTGGGGAGTTTATTGTTGCTTTAATACAGACAAATTATATATTCAATACTCTTGACAAACTTTTCTTTATTTGTTAATATATTTTCATATTGAACGGCTATGATAAAGAGGAGTATTCTGTGTCCTTTTTCCAGAGAGCAGGCGGTGGGTGAAAGCCTGTAAAAGAGCAGAAGAAGGTAGCTTTTGAGCCGGCAGGGTGAATTTTCAGTAGTCCTGCCCGTATGCCTGCGTTAAAGGTTAGAGCGGCACAGATTTCTGTGCAATTTGAGTGGTACCACGGAAACAGTATGCTTTCGTCTCATTGAGGCGAAAGCGTTTTTTGTTTTTGTAAATACTGTTAATACTATTTTCAGGAGATGATTTTATGGCAAAAGAACTTGCTAAGCAGTATAATCCGAGCGAGGTTGAGGACCGCACATATAAATTCTGGTGCGACAATAAATATTTTCACGCCGTGGCAGATGAAAAGAAAAAGCCTTATACTATCGTTATTCCTCCTCCGAATATTACGGGTCAGCTTCATATGGGTCATGCGCTTGATAACACTTTGCAGGATATTTTAATCCGTTATCACCGTATGGCAGGATATGATACACTCTGGCTGCCGGGCACAGACCATGCGTCTATTGCAACCGAGGCTAAAATAGTTGAGGCTATGCGTGCCGAGGGCATTACTAAAGAGGATATCGGCAGAGATAAATTTCTTGAGCGTGCATGGGCGTGGAAAGAAAAATACGGCGGCAGAATTATTGAACAGCTTAAAAAAATGGGCTCTTCCTGTGACTGGGACAGAGAGCGTTTTACCCTTGACGAAGGCTGCAGCAAAGCCGTAAGAGAGGTTTTTGCAAATCTTTATGAAAAGGATTTGATTTACAGAGGCAACCGTATGGTAAACTGGTGCCCTCATTGTAACACTTCAATTTCTGACGCCGAAGTTGAGTATGAGGCAAAGGATTCTAATTTCTGGCATCTTCTTTACACTGTTAAGGAAACAGGCGAAAAACTTGAACTTGCCACTACAAGACCCGAAACGATGCTCGGTGACACTGCCGTTGCTATCAACGGTGATGACCCGAGATATAAGCATCTTCATGGCTGTCATGTCATTCTTCCTTTGCTTAATAAGGAAATTCCGATTGTCTGCGATGAACACGCCGATATGACAAAAGGTACGGGCGTTGTTAAAATCACACCTGCTCACGACCCTAATGACTTTGAAGTAGGTTTGCGCCACAATCTTCCGATTGTCCGCACCTTTACTTATGACGGCCATATGACAGGTGCAGAAGACAAGGCAATCGCCGACGAAATTATCAAAAGCGGAAAGGCAACTCAGAATGAGCCTGAGGTTCTTGACTGCGGTAAATATGCAGGAATGACTACGCTTGAGGCACGCAAGGCAATTCTTGCAGACCTTGAAGAGGGTGGATATATCAAAGAAATTGAACCGCTTTCACACGATGTCGGCACCTGCTACCGCTGTCATACGAATATTGAGCCTATGGTTTCAAAACAGTGGTTTGTTAAAATGGAACCGCTTGCAGGTCCTGCGATTGACGCTGTTGAAAACGGCGATATTAAATTTGTTCCCGAACGTTTCAAGAAAAATTATATGAGCTGGATGCGCGGCACACGTGACTGGTGCATTTCCCGTCAGCTATGGTGGGGTCACAGAATCCCTGCATGGTACTGTGATGACTGCGGTGCTACAACTGTTTCAAAAGATGATGTTTGCGAATGTTCAAACTGCGGCAGTAAAAATGTTAAACAGGATCCTGATACGCTTGATACTTGGTTTTCTTCTGCGCTCTGGCCTTTTTCAACGCTCGGCTGGCCTGAGGAAACAGAGGATTTAAAGCATTATTATCCGACAAACACGCTCGTAACAGGCTATGATATTATCGGCTTCTGGGTTAGCCGTATGATTTTTTCAGGTCTTGCCTATACGGATAAAGCACCGTTCGATACGGTTCTGATTCACGGACTTGTGCGTGATGCTCAGGGCAGAAAAATGAGCAAATCGCTCGGCAACGGTATTGACCCTCTTGAAATTATAGATAAATACGGCGCCGATGCGCTCCGCTTTACTCTTGCAACAGGCAATTCTCCGGGAAATGATATGCGTTTTTCAGATGATAAGGTTATGGCGTCACGTAACTTTGCAAATAAGCTCTGGAATGCGGCACGTTTTGTTCTTATGTATCTCGGCGAAGATTATGCCTATACAGGTCTTCCTGCCGATCTTGCAATCGAGGATAAATGGATTATCAGTAAAGTGAATACGCTTGCCAAAGAAGTTACGGATAATCTTGATAAATACGAACTCGGCATTGCTGTTCAAAAACTTTACGACTTCATCTGGGATGTTTTCTGCGACTGGTATATCGAAATTTCAAAAATCAGACTTCAGGGCGGCAACGGCGCTGAAATTGCAAAGGCAGTTCTCGTTTATGTTTTAACCGATATTCTGAAACTGCTCCACCCGTTTATGCCGTTTATTACCGAAGAAATTTATCAGGCTATTCCGCACAGTGATGATTCCATTATGATTTCAGAGTGGGTTAAGTATGATGAATCACTTAACTTCAATGCAGATGAAACCGAAATGGAAAAGATTATGACTGCTATCCGTGCAATCAGAAACCGCCGTGCAGAAATGAACATTCCGCCAAGCAAAAAGGCAACTGTTTATGTTGAAACGGCTCTTCTTGATACATTCGGTATGGGTACTGAATTTATCAAGCGTCTTGCTTCGGCAGGCGATGTAGTTGTTGAAAACAGCTTCGGTGATCTCGGTAATACTGTAACCATAATTACAGATGATGCTAAAATTTATATTCCTCTCGGTGACCTTGTTGATTTTGAGGCTGAAAGAAAACGCCTTGAAAAAGAACTTGCCGCAGCTCAGGATAAGCTTGATTTTATCAGCAAAAAACTGTCTAACCCCGGCTTTGTGAATAAAGCACCCGAAAAGGTTGTTGCACAGAACAGGGAAGACGCTGCTAAACTTGAAGAAAAAATCGCAAATCTTAAAAATTCAATTAAAAATCTGGGTAAGTAAATGAATTATACCGATGCATTAAACTTGATATGCGATAAAAAAAGGCTCGTCATTAAGACGGGTCTTTCCCGTATTGAAAATCTGCTTGATAAAATGGGCAATCCGCAGGATAAAATCAGGGTTATTCATATCGCAGGCACAAACGGTAAAGGCACAGTATCAAATATTATCGCTGACGCTTTGATGAAATGCGGTTATAAGGTGGGGCTTTTTACCTCGCCGTGGATAACCGATTACAGAGAGCAGATTCAGATTAACGGCAATTTTATTCCCGAAAAAACTTTTGCCGATTATGTAACGGAATATCAGAATGAAGACGCAACAGAATTTGAGCTTTTGACTGCGGTTATGTATAAGTATTTCGCAGATGAAAAAGTTGATTTTGCCGTTGTCGAATGCGGTATGGGCGGTAAAGGCGACTCTACCAATGTTGTAAAAAATCCCGAACTGTGTGTTATCACCTCTGTTTCAATGGACCATACCGATTTTCTCGGCTCAACGCTTGATGAAATCGCACGGGAAAAAGCAGGCATAATCAAAGAAAAATCTACTGTTGTTCTTTATCCTAACAGCGCTTGCGAAAGCGTTTTTGAAAATAGATGCAAAGAAACAGGCAGCAGGCTCATCAAAGCCCGTGATATGGGCGATTTCAAATCAAACAATCTTGAAACCGCAGGGCAGGCACTTGCCTATCTTCGTCAGTGCGTTCATCTTGAATATCCTAAACTTCCCGCACGGCAGGAGTATATTGGTGACAATATGATGATAGACGGTGCACATAATAAAGACGGCGCACTTGCACTGCGTGATTTTCTTCCGAATGAAAAAATCACTGCCGTTATCGGTATGATGAAGGACAAGGATATTGATTCTTATTTGAAAATTCTTGCGCCGCATTTTGAAAAAATTATCACTGTTACGGTTGATAATCCTCGCTCAATCTCTGCTTCGGAGCTTGCAAAAATTGCCGAAAAATATTGCAAAAATGTAGAAATCTGCGGAAATCCTAACACCGCAGTTTCTGTTGCAAAAAAGGATAACCATTTTATCCTTATCTGCGGTTCGTTTTATCTTGCAAGGCAGATAAGAAAAGATTTGATTTAAACTAAAATTCGCTAAAATATTTAAAACTGTTCTGTTATATTTCTAACAGAGCAGTTTTTTTTGTGGAGTGAACAAAATGAATTTAACAATAGAATCAAGCGGAAATTTAATGGTTGTTTATTTAATTGGTGAACTTGATCATCATACGGCAGGCGAAATAAGAGAAAAAATTGATAAGGCTATCAGTTATAAAAAGCCGAATCATCTTGTTCTTGATTTTAAAAATATTACGTTTATGGATTCAAGCGGCATCGGTCTTGTTATGGGCAGATACCGCCTTATGCAGAATCATCACGGCAGTGTTGAAATCAAAAATGTAACACCGCAGACTAAAAAAATAATGGAACTCGCAGGGCTTGGCAGAATTGCCTCTTTCAGTGAGATTAATCAGTTAAAGGAAGTAAAAAGATGAAAAATGAATTCAGACTGACTGTAAACAGTAAAAGTGTTAATGAAAGCTTTGCAAGGGTTGTCGTTTCTGCCTTTGCCGCAGCGCTTGACCCCACAATCGAAGAGCTTGCCGATTTAAAAACGGCAGTGTCGGAAGCGGTTACTAATTGTATTGTTCACGGCTATAAGGAGCAGTTCGGCAAAATTTACATAACAGGCAAAATTCAGGATAATACGGTTAAAATCATAATAAGGGACAAGGGCTGCGGAATAGAGAATGTTTCGCAGGCAATGACCCCGTTGTTTACAACAGGTGAGGGCGAGCGTGCAGGTCTCGGCTTTACTGTTATGGAAAGCTTTTGCGATAAAATTACCGTCAGGTCAAAACCGCAGAAAGGCACAACCGTAACGCTGATTAAAAAAATTGAAGGCAAGTCTAAATGGTAACTGAAAACAGAAACAGCATTATTGAAAATAATATCGGTCTTGTTCATTCAATCGCCAGGCGCTTTAAGGGCAGGGGCGTTGAATATGACGATTTGTTTCAGTGCGGCTGTGTCGGTCTTATAAAAGCAGTCGATAATTTTGATGAAACGCTCGGCTATAAGTTTTCAACGTATGCCGTTCCCGTTATAATGGGCGAAATAAAAAGACTGTTTCGTGACGGCGGCGCAGTCAAGGTCAGCCGAAGTCTTAAAGAAAAATCGCTCAAAGCACAGGCAGTGCGTGAGCAGTTTATTAACAGGGAATTACGTGAGCCGACTGTTTCGGAATTTGCCGAACTTCTTGGTTGTGATATAAGCGAAACGGCGGAAATCCTGAATGTAATCAATCCTGTGATTTCAATTAATCAGTTCGGTGAGGACGGTTCGGAGGATTTTGATATTCCCGTTGATGATTCCGATAAACTTTTTGACAGACTGTCGGTAAATCAGGTGCTTTGTGCACTCAATGAGCAGGAACGTAAAATAGTTGATTACCGTTTCTATAAAGGCAAAACGCAAAGTGAAACCGCTTCACTCCTCGGTATTTCACAGGTGCAGGTCTCCCGCAAAGAAAAAGCCCTCCTCCTGAAATTACGCGAAAAACTTTCGTAGGGGCGGAAGATTCCCCCACAGTGTGGGGGAAATGTCACGAAGTGACAAAGGGGGGGTGGTGCTCGTAAAGCGTCCCCGACGCACCGCTTAATAACGCTCATATAACAAAAACGGACGGATTTCAAATATCCGCCCGTTTTATCTTTATTATAATGTACTTAAATCATACGGCGTCTTCTGGTATACAAAGTAGTTCAGCCAGTTCGTATATATCAGATTGCCTGCGCTTTTCCAATTCATTTTCGGCACAAGGTTAATATCATCATTTGGAAAATAGTTTTCAGGCTTTTTAATATCAAGCCCCTTGTCCTTATCTCTGAAATACTCTTTTGCCAGCGTATCTCTGTCATATTCGCTGTGACCGGTTACAAACAGATTTCTGCATTCCATATCCGAAATAATATGAATTCCTGCATCTTCACTGTAGGAAATAATCTGTAAATCCTTGATTTTTGCAATATCGCTCGTGTCAAGTCCCCATTCTCTTGAGTGAGGCACATAAAATACATCATCAAGGCCACGCATAAGCGGATGTGTAATATCAAGACTTTGATGTGCGAATACACCGAATTTCTTCTCTTTAAGATTTACAGGTTCAATTCCATAGTGATAATACAAACCTGCAAATGCACCCCAACAAAGATGAAATGTTGAATAAACGTTTGTTTTTGTCCATTCAAATATCTTGCAGAGTTCGTTCCAGAAATCCACATCTTCAAATTTGAAATTTGCAAGCGGAGCGCCAGTGATAATCATTCCGTCATATCTGTTGTGGCAAACCTCGTCAAATGTCTTATAGAATTTCAGCATATGCTCCTGTGAGGTGTTTTTGCTTTTGTGGCTTGTTACCTGTAACAAATCAATGTTAATCTGAAGCGGACTGTTTGATAAAAGCCTTAATAACTGCGTTTCTGTTTCAATCTTCGTCGGCATTAAATTAAGAATTATAATATCAAGCGGTCTTATATCCTGCGTGTCCGCACGTTTGTTGCTCATAACAAACACGTTTTCAAGTTCGAGACTTTGCTTTGCAGGCAATTCGTCGTCAATTCTGATTGGCATTTTATCAACCTCCTTTTATAATGGTATTAATATTGTATTATATAATATATATAAACAATTTTAAAGTATTATCTGTAAAATATCGGTGGTTATGATTATAACAAATAAAAATTGTATTTGCAACCGAAAAATTTTAGTTAAAAAGCCGAAACCCAAAAAAATTGAAAATTTTATGAAAAAAGTTGTTGACATTTTTTAGTTGGTGTGGTATTATAGCAAAGCGCTCGAGAGAGAGCGGCGAAGGACC
>CABUAS010000032.1 GCA_902489595.1 uncultured Oscillospiraceae bacterium
CCGACTTTGCTTTATGGCAAAGTCACCTCCCCTGACAAGGGGAGGCAAATCAGAAAAATTTTAAATGGTGAAAATATGACTGAACTTAAATTACACGACATTGTTATAATGAAAAAACCGCACCCGTGCGGCTGCAAGGAATTTGAAATTTTAAGACTGGGCGTAGACTACCGCCTCAAATGCTGCGGCTGCGGGCGAGAGGTTATGGTGCCCCGAATCAAGGCAGAAAAAAATATCAGAGGTGTGAAAAATGTTTGACAAATTATGCGAAGTTGAAAATAAATTTGAAGATATAAACACAAAATTGTGCGACCCCGAAATCGTTTCAGACCAGGAACAGTACACAAAACTGATGAAGGAAATGAAGCATTTAACGCCTGTTGTTGAAAAATTCCGTGAATACAAAAAGGCAAAGGAAACGCTTGACGAAAGCCGTGCAATGCTTGACGAGGGCGGAATGGATGCCGATTTTGCCGAAATGGTAAAAGAGGAATTTGAAACCGCCAAGGCCGACACCGAAAGGCTCAATGAAGAACTGAAAATTCTGCTTCTGCCCCGTGACCCTAATGATGACCGAAACGTTATCATCGAAATCCGAGGCGGCGCAGGCGGCGAGGAATCGGCGCTTTTTGCAGGCGTTCTTTACCGAATGTACAGTATGTATGCCGAAGCAAAGGGCTTTAAGACGGAAATTATGAACGCCAGCGAAACGGGACTCGGCGGCTTTAAGGAAATCAGCTTTTCGGTAGAGGGCGACGGCGCATATTCACGCTTTAAGTTTGAATCGGGCGTGCACAGGGTTCAGCGTGTGCCCGAAACGGAAAGTCAGGGCAGAATTCACACATCAACAACTACCGTTGCCGTTTTGCCCGAGGCTGACGACGTTGACTTTGAACTGAATGAAAAGGATTTGCAGATAGACACGTTCCGCTCCTCGGGTGCAGGCGGTCAGCACATCAACAAAACCTCATCCGCAATCAGGATTACACATATCCCGACAGGCACAGTTGTTGAATGTCAGGACGAACGCTCACAGCATAAAAACAAGGAAAAGGCACTCAAGGTGCTCCGCTCAAGGCTTTATGACGCCGAAAAAGCCAAGCACGACGCCGAAATTGCAGGCGAGCGAAAGGCGCAGGTAGGCACGGGCGACCGCTCCGAGCGTATCAGAACCTACAACTATCCGCAGGGCAGAGTTTCCGACCACAGAATCGGGCTTACACTTTATAAGTTAGAGCAAATCCTCAACGGCGACCTCGATGAACTCATCGACGCACTCATCACCGCCGACACCGCCGAAAAATTAAAGGCAAGCGAAGCGTAACATAATTTTATCCCCCCTTGTTAAAGGGGGAACGGCACGAATGTGCCAAGGGGGATTCCAATGCACAAACACAATCCTGCTTTAACAGAAAATGCAAAGGCTCTCAGAAAAAATATGACAAAAGAAGAACGTCATTTATGGTATGATTTTTTAAGAACACATAAACTGAGGTTTCTTCGCCAAAAAATCATAGATAATTACATTGTTGATTTTTACTGTGCAAAAGCAAAACTTGTTATCGAACTTGACGGCTCACAGCACTTTGAGCCAAATGCAATTCTACGTGATAAAATCAGAACAGAGCAAATTGAAAAATACAACTTAACTGTTTTAAGAATTCCAAACAATGAAATAAATGAAAATTTTGACGGGGTTTGCGAATTCATTGATAATTACATATTTAGTAAATAGCCCCCTTGTTAAAGGGGGCTGGCTGCGAAGCAGACTGGGGGATTCTATTTATGAATCCCTCCACCGCAAGCGGTCCCCCTCCCTTTGACAAGGGAGGCTCAAAGGTAAAAACTTATGAACACAAAAATTTTAACCGCAAATGAAAATGACATAATCACCGCAGGTGAAATCATACGAAACGGCGGGCTGGTGGCGTTTCCGACCGAAACGGTATACGGCCTCGGTGCGAATGCGCTTGACGATGACGCCGTACGAAGCATCTACAAGGCAAAAGGCAGACCGAGCGACAATCCGCTGATTGTTCACATTGCCGAAAAAGACGACATAATTCCGCTCGTCAAAGAGGTTACACCCGAGGCACAGGCAGTTATTGACGCCTTTTTCCCTGCACCGCTGACGATAATTCTGCCGAAAAGCGAAAAAATCGGCAGCGTTGTATCAGGAGGACTTGACACTGTTGCCGTGCGTATGCCCCAAAACGAAACGGCTCGTGCGCTGATTAAAGCGGCAGGCGTGCCCGTTGCCGCACCGAGTGCAAACACCTCGGGACTTCCCAGTCCGACAAAAGCAAAATACGTAATCGACGATATGATAGGCAAAATTAATGCTATAATCGACGGCGGCGACTGCGAATTCGGCGTTGAATCCACCGTTTTAACGCTTGCAGGCGACACACCCGTTATTCTGCGCCCCGGCGCCGTTACAAAGGAAATGCTTGAAAAAGTGCTCGGCACGGTTGAAATTGCAAAAGCCGTTACCGAGGGAATGAATCAGAACGAAACCGCCCTCTCGCCGGGTATGAAATACAAGCACTACGCCCCGAAGGCACGAGTAATAATGGTGAATGCCTGCCGTGAAAAATACGAAAAATTTGTAAATATGCAGAAAAATGCATTTGCCCTGTGCTTTGAGGAAGACAGCGTAACCATTCCGAAAATCACGTTCGGCAGAGAAAATGATGATTTGAGCCAGGCACGTGAACTTTTTGACGCATTAAGGCGTGCAGATGAACTCGGCGCAAAAAAAGTTTACGCCCGAATTCCGCACAAAGACGGCGTAGGTCTTGCAGTTTACAACAGGCTTATCCGTGCGTGCGCTTTTAATATTCTTGACCTTGAAAAGCCGTTTTTAATCGGGCTTACGGGGCAGACGGGAGCAGGCAAGGGCTATATCGGCAAAACACTTTGTGACCTCGGCTTTAACGTACTCGACACCGACTTATACGCCAAAAAAATCACAGAAAAAAATTCGCCCGTTTTTCCGATTTTACAGGAAAAATTCGGGAATGATATTATCATAAACGGCGAGCTTAACCGAAAACTGCTCGCAGAAAGAGCATTTGAAAGCCCTGAAAAAACCGCCGTGCTGAACGGCATTATGCACCCCGCTATACTGGATATGTGCAGGGCGGACAGTGTTTTTCCGTGCGTGCTTGATGCGCCGCTTTTGTTTGAATGCGGCGGCGACAAGCTCTGCACCGTGGTGCTTGCCGTAACTGCGCCGACAGAAATCCGACTTAAACGAATTATGGAGCGTGACGGCATTACGAAAGACGAGGCAGAGCTTCGTATGAACGCCCAGAAATACGAAGATTTTTACAGAAAAAACGCTGATTTTACCGTTATAAACGACGGCAGAGATATAACAAATCAAATTTTAAACTTTATGGAGGAAAAACTATGAGCACAGCAAAAGAACTGCAGGATTTGCTTTTCAACAAAAAGCCGAACGCTGCAGCAGCACTCAGCGAAGAGGAAATCAAAATTGCAGACGATTTCTGCGAAGGTTACAAAGATTTTCTTTACAGCTGCAAAACAGAGCGTGAAGTTGCAAAATGGGCAGAGGAAACTGCAAAAAAAGCAGGCTTCAAGCCGTTTGACCCGTTCGGCGAACCGCTTAAGGCAGGCGAAAAGGTTTATGTTGCAAACCGCGGCAAGGCAATTATGCTTTGCGTTAAGGGCACAAGAAGTATCAAAGACGGCGTTCGCATTTCAGCCGCTCACATCGACTCACCGAGAGTTGATTTAAAGCAGTGCCCCGTTTATGAAGACAACGACATTGCTTATTTCAAAACGCATTATTACGGCGGCATCAAAAAATACCAGTGGGTGGCAATTCCGCTTTCACTGCACGGCAGAATCTGCAAAAACGACGGCAGCTTTGTTGATGTTCGCATCGGCGAGGATGCAGGCGACCCGAAATTCTGCATTACCGACATTCTGCCCCACCTTGCAGACGAACAGTATTCCAGAAAGCCAAATCAGCTTGTAAAGGGCGAAGAGCTCAACATTCTTATCGGCTCAAGACCTTTCAGAGATGACGAGGCAAGCGAAAAAACAAAGCTCAACATTCTTAAGCTGCTTTATGACAAGTACGGCATTGTTGAGCGTGACTTTCTTTCTGCCGAGCTTGAACTTGTGCCTGCTTTCACGGTTGATGATATCGGCTTTGACAGAAGTATGATAGGCGGCTACGGTCATGATGACAGAGTCTGCGCTTACCCTGCATTTGAGGCAATTTTAAGCCTTGACTCTGCACCTGAATACACTGCAATCACCGTGCTGACCGATAAAGAGGAAATCGGCTCTGACGGCAACACGGGTCTTAATTCAAGCTATATGAAATATTTTATCGAAGACCTTGCAAGGCTTGAGGGCTGCGAGGGCAGAGACGTTATGCGCAACAGCAAATGCCTTTCGGCCGATGTTAACGCCTGCTTTGACCCGACATGGGCTTCTGCTTTTGAAAAGAACAACTGCAGCGTGCTCAACGGCGGCGTATGCGTAACAAAATACACAGGCGCAAGGGGCAAGAGCGGCACAAGCGACGCAAGCGCAGAATATGTTAGTTTTGTAAAAAGCCTGCTCGACAATAACGGCGTTATCTGGCAGAGCGGCGAACTCGGCAAGGTAGACGGCGGCGGCGGCGGAACCGTTGCAATGTACGTTGCAAACCTTGACATTGACACGATTGACGTGGGCGTGCCCGTGCTTTCAATGCACGCACCGTATGAAGTAGTCAGCAAGCTTGATGTTTATATGGCATACAAAGCATTCAAGGTATTTTTTGAAAAATAACAGACTTTGATAAATGGTCAGAACCACGCCAAAATTAAATCCGTTATGGTAATTACATTACTGTAGGGGTCGGCATCCTTGACGACCCGCTTTGCAGTAACATATATGAAACGCCTCAGAAACATCGAGTTTCTGAGGCGTTTAGCGTTTTTTGCCTTTTACTCAGGGGCGGTACCAACGTACAGCACCCTTCCTAAAATGCAAAATTCTGTTCCATTTCTTAAAGTCTGCCAGCACTATTATATTAACGGGCAGGCACAGAGACCTGCCCCTACAAAACTGCGTTTTTTTATTCATTTTCATTTGTAACATAACGCCATTCGATAACATCGCCGTTTTGGAGCGTATAACTGCTTGCAGGCTTTTTAATCAATTCACCGTTTACACGGTAAGTCCAGCCGCTTGAGCCGCCGCAGTCCTTTTCATTCAGACCGCCGATGCCCTGAATATATGTTTTCCGCTGATGTTTCAGGCTGATGCCGTTTTCATCGCAGAGCGCTTTAAGCGCATCAAAAGCAGTTGCGCCCTGCTCGGCGGTATACGCCTCATTTGAAAGCAGATAAGGCGCAATATCAAAGCCGTAATTTACCGCATTTTCGCAGTTGATTGAAACCGTAACGGTGATTTTTTGCGGTGCCGTATCCTCTTCCTGAATTATCTCGCCGCTGTTTGAACTGACTGTTTTATCATCTTCGGGAGTGATACTGCCGCTTTTTTCTGTCTGCTTTTCCTCTTTCGCGGCGGTTGTTTTTTCACTTTCAGCCGTGGTCTGCTCTGCCTTTGCAGCAGTTTCGGCAGTGATTTTATTCACCGCCGTTGTTTCTTCAATATTAACTTTTTCATTTTCAGATGATACGGTTATATTCACCGTCGCCTGCTTTGCCTGCGGCTGACTGTTAAATGCATATGTAAAATTAACAAAAATAAGCGCAGTCATTAAAACTGCAAAAACAATTCTCTTTTTCATACCTATTATATTAGCAAAATATATTGCCGTTGACAACAGTTAATTTAAGTTATATAATTTTTTATACCAAGCAGGGCAATGCTGATGCCCTCCCGGGGAATGCGGTGAAAATCCGCAACAGCCTACAAAGGCAATAAACAGTAATCCGATTATTGCCTCCCTACTGTAAGTAACTACGAAATTCCACGGCCACTCGGTTTTCGGGGAAGGCGGAAAATTAGGACAGGTTATGAAGTCAGGATATCCGGTTTTGGTATAAAAAATTCTCAGGTTAGGTGAGGTATAATTATGAAAAAAATTTCAGCAATGCTCCTGGCAATGATACTCGTTATGTCTGTATCCATGACGGTATTCGGAGCGACAAAAAGTGATACAGACAAAAAGGTGAGCACTTCGCTCGCATACATAAGTGCAGAGTGGGAAAACGACCCCACAGTTGATGAAAATCTTAAGGATTTTTACATTTTTACGTGCACCAATGCCGATATGAGCAAATACAAAAACAGCTTTGCCGAATCGGTTAAAACTGCCGTGTCGGACAATACTCTGACAGCAGACAGTGCAGTTCTTGCCGTCGGCGCGCTTGCAAATCTCGGCTATAATGTAACAGACTTCAACGGCACAAACCTTGTTGATTTGCTCAAAACCTTTGGTGCAGACGGCTTTTCAACCCCGTTTTCGCTTGTTTACGGCATAACACTTGCGGACAAACTCGGTGAAAATGAACTGAAAAACGTATATGCCGAAAAACTTGCAGGCTGCTACGAAATCGGCAAAGGCACTGATTTCTGGGGCGGCTGGGGCACATCGGCAGACGACCTCGGCACACTGATTATAGGTCTTTCTTATGTAAAAACAGATTATGAAGAAATCATCAGCGACGCCGTTTCCCTGCTTGAAACGTATTACACGGCAGACGGCTACACAAACTACGGCGCAAACGCAGACTCTACCGCCCTTGCGCTCGGCGCATATTCCGCCCTTGGTGACAAAGAAAAGGCAGACAGCGTTTACGATATGCTGATTGATAAATTTTATGACAAGGAAACAGGCGGTTTCAAGGCTGAATATGACCCGTATTATGCAACATCAGACGCAGTTTACGGCATTTCTTTTTACAGAATGATTGCCGACGAGGACAAAAACACACCACCGACAGAACCGACTGCAAAGCCCGAAACAACGGCTGCAAAAGCAGCACAGCAGACCGCAGATAAAAACACATCAAAAAAATCACCTGCAACAGGCGCATCAATCACCGCCGCAGGACTTGCATTTGTACTCAGTGCAGTTGCCGTTTCAGTTTCAAGAAAGAGAAAATAATAAAGTGAGGACCGATAATATCATCGGTCCTTTTTTAGGGCACAAAGACCTACCGATATTTTACAATAACGCAGTAATACGGATTACGGTACCCAAAATTTATTCCGTCAACGGGAGCATACGTGCTGTATGTGACCCGTAGGGCGGGGTGCCCCCACCCCGCCGTTATTTTGCCGATAACGAAGCTGCGGAAAAAAAGACACAATCATGGATTATTTGCAGAATTTATGATTGCCTATAACCGTCAATACAGGTCTTGAATGCATAAAACCGTTGGTGGTTTTTGACGCATTGTAATAATAAATCGCACCGCCTGTCGGGTCCCAGCCGTTGAGCGCATCCGTGGCGGCTTTTTTTGCGCTTTCTGCAACGGGCTGATACCAGTTGCTGTCGTTCACACAGGAAAATGCACCGTTCTGATAAACCACACCGCTGATTGAATCGGGAAAAGACGGGTGCGCAACACGGTTTAAAATAACTGCGCCGACAGCAACCTGACCCTCATAACTCTCGCCCCTTGCCTCTGCCGAAATAACCTTGCCGAGAAGTTCAACATCTGCATTGGAATAGGTTGTGGAATTAGAACTGCTGCCGCCGAGACCGAGATAAAGCAGTGTGTTTTTGCCTGCAATGCCGTCTGCCGTAATGCCGACGCTTTTCTGAAATTTTTTCACGGCACTTTGCGTTGCGCTGCCGTAAATACCGTCTACACTGCCGCTGTAAAAACCGAGTTCACGCAGTTTTTTCTGAATACTTTTAACTTCATTGCCTGTTGAGCCGTACTTGGAAAGCGCATAAACGGAATCACGGTTGTGATTTTCAACAATATTGTAAACGGCATAGCCCGACACGCCTGCACCGGCAATGACTGCAAATGAAATCAGGAAAATATAAAAATTACGAAAAGCCTTATAAACTGTCATAAAGAACACCTCTAACCGAAAAATTGAAGCAGATACGTAATTGCAATCCCTGCGCCGACGCAAAGTCCGCTCTGCACGGCGATATATGCAATCTGTTTCTTTGATTTTCTGCATTTTGGAGGCTTAACCGCCGTTTTTGAAACGAATTCCGCCTCCTTTTTTAATTTTGCCCTGTCTTCTTTGCTGTATTCAGGCTTGACGAAAAAAATTATTTTTTCAAAATACGGATTTTCAGTGTTCGTAACCTCAAGTACCTGTCTGTTTACACCTTTTATCATTGTAACAATCCTTTCAATTTTTATAATTTCACGGGAGGGCACGGAGACCCTCCCCTACGATTATGTTATTAATATTTTGTAGGGGTCGATGCCCACATCGACCCGTTTAACATTATTGCCTCAATTCAAATATCAATTTTTATACAAATAGTCTTGTAAATTTCTTATAAAAATATTCATTTTTTAAAAAATTCATTTTTGGTGAAAATTACATCAAAATAATACTTGACAGGATTTTATAATAACAATTCGTATATTAAAAACTATGTTAAAATTGTGGAAAACTATGTGGAAAATGTTTAAAACCCATTGAAAATATGGCTTATTTTGGGGATTTTTTACTGTTGAAAAGTCAAAACGGGCAAGTTTTCCTAAGTTTACACATAGTTTTCAACAATTTGTAAAGTTACAAATTATTACAAAAATTTTTGTCTATTATGCTATTTTTTATTTTGCACTTGACAAGGTTTATGGTATAATCTATTCATAAAAACAGAGGAGAAATTATACAGAGAATGATAATTGAAGAAAAAAACAGCGATATAATTTTAAAAAACGTTAAATACCTGAGCCTGCCGCTGACGCTTGACTGCGGCGAGTGCTTTCGCTGGGAAGAACAGAGTGACGGCTCGTGGAGCGGCGTTGCTTTCGGCAGATTTCTTAATATAAAAAACACCGCCGAGGGTGAATTTCTGCTGAAAAACACCACAAGGCAGGATTTTGACACGATATGGTACAATTATTTTGATTTCGGCAGGGATTACGAGGCAATCTGCGAAAGGCTCAAGCAGGACAGTCTGCTGTCTGAAACGATAGACAGATACTACGGCATCAGAATTTTAAATCAGGACCCGTGGGAGGCGCTTTTTTCGTTTGTTATAAGCCAACAGAACAACATCAAGCGCATTAAGGGCATTATAAAACGCCTGTGCGATACATACGGCGAGGAAATCTGCGAGGGTTGGCACAGTTTTCCGGATGCGAAAACGCTTTCAGCGCTGACTGTTTCGGATTTTGAAATGCTCGGCACAGGTTACCGTGCAAAATATCTGAAAAAACTTGCCGACGATGTGGCTTCAGGTCAGATTGACCTTAAAAAAATCAAGGAAATGCCGCTTGAAGAGGCAAAAACCGCCCTGCTTGACATTTACGGCGTAGGCATTAAGGTTGCAAACTGTGCACTGCTTTTCGGCTTTCAGTTTGTGGAATGCTTTCCCGTTGATGTGTGGATGAAGCGTGTGCTTGAATACTACCCGAACGGACTGCCCGAATGCTTTAAAGGCTGTGAAGGCATCGCCCAGCAGTATTTATTCCATTGGGCAAGAAATAATTTGAAATAAAAGCCAAAAACGGGAGGGCACGGACTGGTACACAGCCGTCCCCCTTTGTCACTTGCGTGACATTTCCCCCACACCGTGGGGGAATCTTCCTCCCCCTACGAAAAATTTAAATGTAACTCTGTAGGGGCAGGTCTCTGCGCCTGCCCGTTAACCTAAAGGACTGAACTATGCAAAAACTATTTATTACCGACCAAATCATAGACAATACCATTATATTAAACGATGAACAATCACGCCATATTGCAAAAAGCCTGCGGATGAAAACAGGCGATATGCTTATGGTGTGCGACGGTGCAGGCACGGATTACGGCTGTATGATTGACGAAATCACGAAAGACAGCGTGGTGCTTTCCGTCTGCTACAAACAGGCGAGCAAAAGCGAACCGAGCGTTAAAGTATCCCTCTATCAGGGTGTGCCAAAGGGCGACAAAATGGAGGATATTATTCAGAAATGCACCGAGCTCGGGATAAGCGAAATCACGCCCGTTTTGACAAAGCGCAGTGTGAGCCGTCCGAACGAAAAACAGGCAGAAAAAAAGCGTGCACGGTATCAGAAAATCGCACTTGAAGCCGCCCAGCAGAGCGGCAGGGGCATTGTGCCCGAAATCGGCAGTATGACAGGCTTTAAAGAGGCAGTAAAAAACTGCACCGCCGACGTGAAAATAGTGTTTTACGAGGGCGGCGGCAGGAGCATAAAAAGCATTGTTGAGCAAAATAAAAACGCCTCCTCCTTTGCAATTTTCATAGGCCCTGAGGGCGGTTTTGAAAAGGAAGAGGTTGATGAAATTTTAGAAAACGGCGGCATAAACGCCACGCTCGGCGCACGCATTCTGCGCACCCAGACCGCCCCCGTGGCGGGACTGACCGCAATTATGTTATTAACAGGGAATTTGGAATAAGGGCGGATAATATCCGCCCAAAATGAATGATGAATAATGAAAAATGAATAATTTCGGTTTGATTGATTATAACGGTGCGTCGAGGACGCCGCACCCTACGAAACACCGTAGGGGCAGGTCTCTGCGCCTGCCCGTTTTTTTATTTCATTTTCTTACCGTAATACATCGCACGCAGTGAATTTGCGATTGCGATAAGACACACGCCGACATCGCCGAAAACTGCAAGCCACATTGCGTTTTCATCAAAAATGCCAACGGCACAGCCGATAATAATAAGCAGTTTAATACCGATACTGAACACAATATTTTCACGCACTATTCTCATCGTTTTGCGTGATATTTTTCTGCCCTCGGGGATTTTTGAAAGACTGTCGCCCATAATTACAATATCAGCCGCCTCGATAGCCGCATCAGAGCCGATTGCGCCCATTGCAACGCCTAAATCGGCCTCGGCAAGAACAGGCGCGTCATTAATACCGTCGCCCGTGTAAAGCACAACGGCGTTCGGGTCTTGTTTAAGTTCCCTGACCCTCTGCACCTTATCCTGCGGAAGAAGTTTGGCATAATACTCATCAATACCTGCCCTTTCGGCAATATCCTTTGCAATAATTTCCTTATCGCCCGTGAGCATAACAGTTTTCGTTATGCCCATTTTTTTCATATCGGAAAGTGCCTGCCTGCTGTCCTGCTTAATAATATCGGCAAAAACAATATCACCGAGAAACTCGCTGTCACTGCACAGGTAAATTGCCGTGCCGATAAGGCTTGTTTCCTTAAAATCAACGCCGACTTTCTGCATAAGCTTTTCGTTGCCTGCGTAATATCTTGTACCGTCAACAACTGCCGAAACGCCCATTCCTGCGTAATTTTTTGCGTCCTCAACCGTGTATTTATCGGCATACTGACCGAATGCAAGGCTGACCGATTTTGCAATCGGGTGGTCTGAAAACTTTTCGCACGCCGCAATCAGACCGAGCAGTTCACGGTGCTCCGCCTTGTGCTCACAGTGGCAGTGGACGCACTCGCAGTTTACATATTCAAACTTGCCGCTTGTGATTGTGCCCGTCTTATCAAACACGCCGACGTTGCATTTTGCAAGCTTTTCAAGATGATCGGAACCCTTGATAAGAATTCCCCTCTTTGAACAGGCGCCGATACCGCCGAAAAAGCCGAGCGGCACTGAAATTACAATAGCGCACGGACAGGAAACTACAAGGGCGGAAAGTCCTCTGTAAATCCACTCGCTCCACTCGCCGTGGAAAAAGAGCGGTGGAATAACAATAATCAGCAGTGCGATAAGGCACACAACAGGCGTGTAAATCTTTGCAAAACGGGAAATGAACTTCTCTGTTTTGCTCTTTTTTTCGTTCGATTCCTCAACAAGTTTGAGAATCTGTGCAACGGTTGAATCTTTATATTCTTTCTCTGCACGGATAGTCAGAGTTCCGTCAAGGCAGACTGCGCCCGAAAGAACCTCGCTGTCCTTTGCCATTGAAACAGGAATGCTTTCGCCCGTCAGAGCAGACATATCAACCTCGGCAGAGCCGTTTACAATAACGCCGTCAATATCAATACGCTCACCTGCATTTACAATAAATTCGTCGCCGATTCTGACTTCCTCCGGCTTGATTTCGACTATCTGACCGTCACGCATAATTTTAACGGCGGCAGGCTTCATCTCAAGCATATCCTTAATGGATTTTCTGCTCTTGCCGAGTGCCATTCCCTGAAGAAATTCGCCGACTGTGTAAAGCAGAACTACGGCACAGCCCTCTGTGTACTCACCGATTGCGAATGCACCGATTGAGGCAACCGCCATAAGAAAGCATTCATTGAAAATATTGCCGTGAATGATGCCCTCAACAGCCTCTTTGAGAATCGAAAAACCGACTAAAAGATATGAAATTCCGAAACAAAGCATCGAAACAAAATCGGGCAGTTCGGTAAACTCGGAAATTATGTAGCCTGCCGCAAGCAAAACTGCGCCCGTGATGACTTTGAATAAAAAATTTCCCTTATTTTCAATATCGTGGCTGTGTTCATGGTCGTGACCGCAGCCGCAGCCGTCATCATGGCAGTGGTCGTGACCGCAGTCACAGTGTTCGTGTTTATGTTCGTGTTCATTCATTGTTGTTTCTCCTGTTTATTTTGGTTTTCGGGCGGATACTGTCCGCCCCTACGATAACGTTATTGATATTTTGTAGGGGCAAGTCTCCGTGCCTGCCCGTTATCTCGTTATTTGTAAGAATTATAATTAATAAATTTATTCATATATGCATTATATTCTACTTATCAAAAATTCTCAACACTTTTTTTGAATCAATCGTGGCAAGGAATATATTTTTTACTTCTTTATTTCTTTGATGAACTTTGCGCACAAGTTCTTTTTTCGTAATTCCTGCCGCCGCAAGATTATTTTCAACAATTTTGCCGTCCATAATAACATTCACCTGCAGGCTCTGCGCCTCGGGCGTAAAATTAAAATCGGTCGGGCAAAGCGGCTGCTTCTGCGGTATAGGCATAAAGCTGATTTTTCCCGAGGTTTCCATAATTGCATACTGAATATCACTGATATTGAAATACCCTGCAAGGCGTGCAAAGGTAAGCAAATCGTCAAGCTCAATTCTTGCTTTTTTAAGATTATGCTTTATGATTTTACCGCCGTCAATCAGAATAATCGGCACGCCCGAAATAAATTTGCGTGCTTTTAAACTTTTCTGCGACAGGAAAATGAACGCCACATCAAGCAGTGTGTAAACCACCATTGCCGTAACGCCTTTCCACCACTCAATATCAAGGTTTGTGCACATCTCTGCCGCAACAGAACCTATTGTAATGCCAACAACATAATCAAAAAAAGACAGCTCGGCAATGGCTCTGAAGCCCATTAATTTTGACAGAATAAACAAAACGACAAAAGAAGATAACGAAAGCACGGCAATTTTTAAAATTTCCATAATATCACCGGTATTATTTTGTGTTATTACGATTGAAATAATCATAATAATTTGTTATAATGACGTGTGTGAAAAAATAATTAGGGGTAATTATTATGGAAACCAAAACAAAAAAGAAAAGTAAAAGCAAGGGCAAAAAAGCAATAATTATAATTGCTTCAATCATCGGCGCACTGATTATTCTGTGCGGCATTTTTGCACTTACAACCTTTATAGGCTATCAGTCAAACAGGAATTTTATCAAAACAATTCCTGCCGTGGAATACGAAAATCAACTTGAACCCACTGTTGCCGACGACGGTTATTATACATTTGTAACCGACAATAACCTGCATGTTATGCAAATCAGCGACGTGCATATCGGCGCAGGCTTTATGACAATCGGAAAAGATAAAAAGGCAATTAACGCTGTTGCCGCAATGATTACAGCCGAAAAGCCCGATCTTGTGCTTGTTACGGGCGATATTGCATATCCCGTTACCTTCCAGTCCGGCACGTTCAACAACAAAACCTCGGCAAGGCTTTTTGCCGAGCTTATGGAGCAGCTGGGCGTTTACTGGGCGCCTACCTTCGGCAATCACGACACCGAATCGTATTCATATTATGACCGCTCAGAAATCTGTGATTTTTATTCAAGCGGCGAGTTTCGGCACTGCCTGCTTCAGTCGGGTCCCGACGAGGTTGACGGCGAGGGCAACTACATAATAAACATCAAAAACAGCTCAGGCAAAATCGTACAAAGCCTTGTTATGATGGATTCGCAGGCTTATATCGACAACGACAAGCCGTTTGCAAGTGTTATTTTTGAATACGACAGAATTCACGACAATCAGGTTGAATGGTATGAAAACGAAATAAAAGCGCTGACAGCTGAAAACGGCGGCGAGGTGCCGAAATCGCTTGTATTTTTCCACATTCCGCTTGTAGAATATAAAGATGCATGGCAGGAATACGTTGCAAACGGAAGGCAGGACACCGAAAACGTCAAGCTTATTTACGGCAATGTAGGTGAAAAAAACGACGGTGTATTTCCGGCTGAAGAAAACTGCGGACTGTTTGACGTGGCGAAGGAGCTTGGTTCAACGCAGGGCTTTTTCTGCGGTCACGACCACCTTAACAACTTCTGCTTAAATTACAAGGGAATCAATCTTACCTATACATATTCAGTAGATTATCTTGCCTACTTCGGTATTTCCAAAAACGGCGCAAACCGCGGCTGTACGGTGATTGACATTTATCAGGACGGCAGCTATACATCACACCTCGAAAGCTATTATCAGGATAAATACGTGCCTGTTCTTGAAAAAGAAACAGTAAGTATGGATAAATTCAACCAGGTTTATTGATTTGAGGGCAGGCACAGAGACCCGCCCTATGTAATGAATAATGAATGATGAATATTGAAAAATGAATAATTTCGGTTTTGTTGATTATATTTCGGGAGGGCACGGAGACCCTCCCCTACAGTAGGGGCAGGTCTCTGCGCCTGCCCGTTATTGTAATATTTTTTTGATTAGTGGATTTTTTCTCACAGCAAGACTTTGACTGAAATTTATTCCACGGAGCATATCGGGTATATGTGACTGAATAAAATTTTGCCGATAACGACGCATATCACAAAAAGACGCAATCAGGTGTTGACAAAATTATTTTTACATCATATAATACTTGTATTCAATGCATTGAAAAATTAAATCAAATTAACATTTTTGGGGCGGGGTGAAATTCCCCACCGGCGGTGAAAGTCCGCGACCTGCATATTTCATATGCGGCTGAATCGGTGAAATTCCGATACCGACGGTATAGTCCGGATGAGAGAAAATGTTTGGTACAAATTTTGTCGTATAACCACGGCAATTTTGCGCCATAGGTCAAAGCATTTACGCCCTGTCGTTTTTCGGCAGGGCTTTCTCTTTTCCCTAACAAAGGAGAACAAATGAACACACAAACAAAAACATCAAACACAAACAAAAAAACAAACGTAAAAAAAATCACCACGGTTGCAATGCTGACGGCGGTGGGCGTAGTTTTACAGTATATGGAAATTTCCATACCGATAATTCCGAATTTCATAAAGCTTGATTTTTCGGATTTGCCCGAGCTTATCGGCGCATTCACATTCGGCCCGTGGACGGGTGTGCTTATCTGCCTTATACGCAACATAATTCACATTGTTGTAAGCCAGAGCGGTGCA
The DNA here is from genome assembly GCA_902489595.1 of uncultured Oscillospiraceae bacterium. Taxonomy (GTDB): domain Bacteria; phylum Bacillota; class Clostridia; order Oscillospirales; family Acutalibacteraceae; genus Eubacterium_R. The sequence goes on from CABUAS010000032.1 coordinate 15,694, forward strand.
ATAGGCGAACTTTCAAACTTTATTTTAGGCGCATTTTTTGCAATGACGGCAGGTCTGATTTACAAAAAACTGCCGAACATAAAAGGTGCTGTGCTCGGCGCAGTTGCCGGCTCGCTTGTAATGGGAATAGTATCACTGCCGAGCAACTACTTTATAATTTACCCGTTATATTATAATGTAATGGGCTTTCCCGAGCCTGCAATTTTAGAGATGTATCAGCTGCTCAGACCGTCTACCGAGTCAATTTTTGAAGCACTGCTTGTTTTCAACGTGCCGTTTACGATTGCAAAGGGACTCATTTGCAGCGTGTTTGCCGTGGCGGTTTATAAGCCACTCCGAAAGTTTATAAATAAATAACGTTTTTTGCGGGAGGGCACGGAGAATTTGCAATTCGGCAGACCCTTTTGTCTGCTTACGCAGACATTTTTGCTCAGCCGCAGACGGCAGACCCCTCTGCCACTGCGTGGCATCTCCCCTATTAGGGGAGTCTCCTAACAGGGGAATAACCTCCCCTACTATAAAACTTCAATATAACTTCGTAGGGTGCGGCGTCCTCGACGCACCGCAAATTATAAATAATGTTGAGATAACAAAATACAGTAGGGGCAGGTCTCTGCGCCTACCCGTGAAAAAAATGTGTTGATATTTATCGGCTTATGATGTATAATATTTCCGTAAAAAATTATAACTAAGGAGATAAGTATTATGTTAGTTTCCGCTACAGAAATGCTTAAAAAGGCAAAAGCAGGCCACTATGCAGTTGGTCAGTTCAACATCAATAACCTTGAATGGACAAAGTCTGTTCTTTTAACAGCGCAGGAGCTGAACAGCCCTGTTATTCTCGGCGTATCAGAGGGTGCAGGCAAGTATATGACAGGCTTTAAAACAGTTGCCGCTATGGTAAAGGCAATGGACGAGGAACTCGGAATTACCGTTCCTGTTGCACTTCACCTTGACCACGGTACATACGAAGGCTGCTACAAATGCATCAAAGCAGGCTTTACTTCCATTATGTTTGACGGTTCACATTATCCGATTGACGAAAATGTTGCAAAAACAACAGAGCTTGTAAACGTTGCTCACGCTCTCGGTCTTTCAATCGAGGCTGAAGTAGGCTCTATCGGCGGTGAGGAAGACGGCGTTATCGGTGCAGGCGAATGTGCAGACCCTGATGAATGCAAGATGATTGCCGATCTCGGCGTTGATATGCTTGCAGCAGGTATCGGCAATATTCACGGCAAATACCCTGAAAACTGGGCAGGTCTTTCATTTGAAACACTTGACGCTGTTCAGCAGAAAACAGGCGTTATGCCTCTTGTTCTTCACGGCGGCACAGGTATTCCCGAGGATATGATTAAAAAGGCTATCGACCTCGGCGTTTCAAAAATCAATGTAAACACAGAGTGCCAGCTTTCTTTCCAGGAGGCTACACGCAAATACATTGAAGAGGGCAAGGATTTACAGGGCAAGGGCTTTGATCCCCGTAAGCTTCTTGCACCGGGCGCAGAAGCAATCAGAGCAACCGTTAAGGAAAAGATGGAGCTCTTCGGCTCAATCGGCAAAGCAGACGTTCAATAAATGGTCAGAAACACGCTAAAACACAAATATGGTATGGTAATCATCTTACCGTAGGGGTCGGCGGTCTCACCTGTCGGCTCGGTCGGTGTTTCTGCTTCGCAGAGGTGTCCACCGGACACCCGCACCCCCGACGACCCGTTTTGCAATAACGTATATTAAAAAATGCAGGAATATCGAATTCCTGCATTTTTGGGCGTTTTTTGCCTTTTGCTCGGGGGCAGTACCAATGTACAGCACCCACTCACAAAATGCAAAATTCTGTTCCATTTCTTGAAGTCTGCTGATTTCAACTTAATTCATAACGGCACTGACAGTATCAACCAGATCCGAAACCTTGTCAACTGCTTTTTTCATTGTTTTTTTCGTTTTTGCACTGCCCGTACCCATTGTTGCGCTTGCACCTGCAATAACAGAGCCTACAGCCATTGCAACGCCGACGCCCTTCATAATATTAGCCGTTTTCTTTTTCATAATAAAAAATTCTCCTTTCAAAAAATTAACACAAAGATTAATTCATTTCTTTGCAATAATATTGTTTGAAGAATTGATTTTTTTAATATTAAAAAAATTTGTAAAAAAACGGGTCGTAGAGGGTGCGGGTGTCCGGTGGACACCTCTGCGAAGCAGAAGCACCGACCGAGCCG
>CABUAS010000033.1 GCA_902489595.1 uncultured Oscillospiraceae bacterium
AAAAACTTTCCATGAGAGCGTTTATCGTGATGATGGTAATAGTTTCGCTGTTTGCAGCAGATTTGTGCCGTCTTTTTTACATTCAGGTTGTAAAGGGCAGTGAATATGCCGAAAAGGCGCAGAGCCAGCAGCTTTCAGATACTGAGGTAGAGGCAATGCGCGGTGCTATTTACGATTCACAGGGCAACGTGCTTGCACAGTCGGCAACAGTGTGGACAGTGTTCCTTGACCCGTCAAACATAACAGACAAAAAAAGGCAGATTATTGTCGATTATCTTGCAGGCGTGTTTGAATATGACGATGAAAAAAAGCAGGAACTGCTCGAAAAAAGTCAGCAGGATAATAAATATGCAGTTGTCGAAAATAAGGTAGAAAACAGGTTAAAAGAAGAAATTGCCGCTTTCGTGAAAGAGAATAAACTCGGCATATGCGTTGGTTTTGAGCAGGCAACTCAAAGATATTATCCTTACGGCTCACTTGCCTCAACCGTTATCGGCTTTACAGGCGCAGACAGTCAGGGCCTTGCAGGCATTGAGTCGTATTATAACGAACAGCTTACAGGAACAAACGGCAGAATTATTACTGCTAAGGACGCTAAGTCAAATTCAATTTCATCTGACTATGAAACCTCGGTTGAGGCACAGGACGGTCAGTCGTTAACGCTTACAATCAATACAACCATTCAGTATTATCTTGAAAAAGAACTCAGAAACGCACTTGAAGAATACAGTGCAAAGGGCTGTTACGGCGTTGTTATGAACTGTAAAACAGGCGCAGTGCTTGCTATGGCGTCACTACCCGACTTTGATTGCAACGAGCCGTATAAAATACAGTATCAGCCGTATGCCGATGAAATTGAACAGGCGCAGGGCGATGCAAAAACAGAAATTCAGAGCACATATGTTCAGAAACAGTGGCGAAACTTTACAGTCTCAGATACTTATGTACCGGGTTCTGTTTTCAAAACCTTTATGGCGGCCGCAGCACTTGAAGAAAATGTTGTTTCGCTTGATACAACGTTTAACTGCACAGGCTCAATTAAGGTTGATAAGTACACGATGAAGTGCCACTACCACCCCGGCCACGGCGTTGAAACATTCACACAGGGACTTGAAAATTCCTGCAACCCGTTTTTCATTACAATCGGTCAGAAACTCGGCGTGCACAATTATTTTAAATATTTTGACGGTTTTGGTTTTACACAGAAAACAAATATTGACCTGCCGGGTGAGGCAAGTCCGCAGTATTATAAAGAAAACCAGTACGGCATTGTTGAACTTTCGTCTGCATCATTCGGTCAGACAAACAGTTTAACACCTATTCAGATGTGCACAGGTCTTTGCGCAATAGCCAACGGCGGCAAAATCGTTAAGCCTTATCTTGTAGATGAAATCAAAGATGCAAACGGCAACACTGTTTCAAAAACCCAGCCGCAGGTTTTAAGGCAGGTTATAAGCGAAGAAACATCAAAAACAGTTTCAACTATGATGAAATCCGTTGTTGATAACGGAACAGGTAAAAACGGTTATGTTGCAGGTTACCGTGTAGGCGGTAAAACGGGTACATCAACAAAACTCGGTGAATCAAAACCCGGCGAAAAAGATAAATATATCGTATCTTTTGCCGCTATTGCTCCGAGTGACGATCCTGAAATCGCAATGATTATTATCTGCGATGAACCAAGTGTTGATCTCGGCGGCGGTGCTATCTGCGCTCCTATTGCCGCAGCAGTAGTTGAAGAGGCTATGAACGAACTCGGTATCGAGCCGAGATATACAGACGAAGAAAAGAAAGATTTAACAAATAAAACCCCGGGCGTTATCGGCAAATCAGCCGATTCCGCAAAGGCAGAACTCGAAAATGCAGGTTTTAAATGCAAAATTGTCGGCGACGGCGACACAGTTATCAAGCAGTGCCCGTCAGCGTCTGAACTTATTCCGAACGGCGGAACAGTTGTAATTTACACAAGCGGAGATAAGCAGACCGTAGCCGTGCCCGATTTCATAGGCAAGTCGCTCAGTGAAGTTAATCAGCTTGCCGCTGAAAATAATCTTAATATAAGAATTTCCGGCAAGGATACGTCAAATGCTATGGTAGCCGCTCATAAGCAGAGTGAGACGGCAGGCACAGAGGTTGAAATCGGCACAGTCATTACAGTATCATTCAAATCAAATCAAGCCGTACTTGATTAACAATATTGGGGGAATCAAAATGAAATTATCACAGATTTTAAAGGGCATCAGAGTTTTAAATGACTTCAGCGATACCGAAGTTCTTGATGTTACTCAGGATTCAAGAACGGTTAAAGAAGGCTCTCTCTTTGTTTGCGTTAAAGGCGCAAGTTTTGACGGTCATTCAGTTGCGAAAGAAATGCTAAAAAGCGGTGCGCCCGCAGTAGTTACCGAAAGAGATTTGGGGCTTGATAATCAGATTATTGTTGAAAATACGCGTGCAGTTTTTTCAAAGATTTGCGCTAACTTTTTCGGAAATCCTGCTGAAAAATTAAAGCTTATCGGCTTGACAGGTACTAACGGCAAGACCACTACCACATTTCTTATTAAACAGATTCTCGAAAATATCGGCAAAAAAGTCGGTCTGATCGGCACTGTTCAGAATATGATAGGCGATGAAATTTATCCTGCCAAATACACTACCCCCGACCCATATGAACTTCAGAAACTTTTCAGAATGATGGCAGATGCAGGCTGTGAATATTGCGTTATGGAGGTTTCTTCTCAGGCGCTTGACCAGGGCAGAGTAAACGGACTTCATTTCTATATCGGCGCTTTTACAAATCTTACACAGGATCATCTTGATTACCATAAAACTTTTGAAAATTATTTTAACGCAAAAAGAATTTTGTTTGAAAACTGCGACATTGCAGTTACAAATGCCGACGATAAAAACGGTCTTGAAATCGTTAAAAATCTGCCTTGCAAAGTTTATACTTACGCAGTAAATATTGATAATGCCGATTACGTTGCAAAAAATGTAAGATTTCTTGCAGACGGCGTTGAATATGAACTTGTTTGCAATTATATCGGCAGAGTTCACTGCTCAATCCCGGGCCGATTTTCAGTTTATAATTCGCTTTGCGCTGCGTCTGTTGCGCTCTCAATGGGCATTAATTTCGGCACGGTCGTTAAGTCAATTCCGCTTTGCGAAGGTGTTAAAGGCAGAATAGAAGTTGTTCCCACTGACAGGGATTTCACAATTATTATCGACTATGCTCATTCACCCGACGGACTTCAGAATATTATTACTTCACTTAAAGAAATTGCCAAGGGCAGAGTAGTTACTGTGTTTGGCTGCGGCGGCGACCGTGATAAAACAAAAAGACCGTTAATGGGTAATATTGCGTCAATGCTTTCGGATTACTGCGTTGTAACATCTGATAATCCGAGGTCTGAAAACCCGTCGGAAATTATTAAAGATATTCTTGCAGGTATGCAGAACTGCTCAACGCCTTATACAGTTGTTGAAAACAGAAAAGATGCAATCCGTTTTGCTATTGAAAATGCAAAGAAAGACGATATTATTCTGCTTGCAGGCAAGGGGCACGAAACATATCAGATTTTGCCTACAGGCACAATCCATTTTGATGAAAGAGAAGTTGTAGCAGAGATTTTAGGAGAATAAATTTAATGGAAACACTCAAAGTTTCGGAAATAGCAAAGGCTTGCGGCGGTGAGTATAATATTGATACTGAAATTACCTCCGTTGCAATCGACACACGAAAAATTGAAAAAGGCTGTCTTTTTATCTGTATAAAAGGTGAAAGGTTTGATGCTCACCAATTTATTGATGAGGCGTTTGAAAAAGGCGCAGCCGCCGTTATGATTTCAGAAGAAATAAAACTCGATAAGCCTTATGTTAAGGTTGATGATACGGCAAAAGAAATGCTTGCCCTTGCAGGTTATTACAGAAGCAAATTTGATATTCCTGTTATCGCTCTTACAGGCTCGGTCGGCAAAACTACTACAAAAGAATTCACACATCTTGTTGTAAATTCAAAATATAAAACAATAAAAACACTCGGTAATCTCAATAATGAAATCGGACTTCCGCAGATGCTTTTTATGCTTGATAACAGCACTGAATCGGCAGTTATCGAAATGGGTATGAATCATTTCGGTGAAATTCACCGTCTTTCAACAGCCGTAAAGCCGACTATGGGCATTATTACAAATATTGGTGTTTCGCATATTGAAAATCTCGGTTCAAGAGAGGGGATACTTAAAGCCAAGCTTGAAATTCTTGACGGACTTAAAAAAGGTGCACCGCTTCTTTTAAACGGCGACAATGATTTGCTTAAAACAGTTAAGAATGATGATTATAAAATCTATTTTTACGCAGTTGACAGCGATGCTGATTTCAAAGCAGTTGATATAACAGAAAATCTTAATTCAACTTCATTTACGGTTCAGTATTTCGGCAAAGAGCAGAAAATCACAATTCCTGCAATCGGCAAACACAATGTTTATAATGCGCTTGTCGCATTTGCAGTCGGTATCCTGCTTGATATTGATGCAGATACTGCGGCAAAGGCTCTGCGGAATTACGAACCGTCCGGTATGCGCCAAAAGGTTGTTGAAATTAACGGCATTACTTCGATTGAGGATTGCTACAATGCCTCTCCCGATTCAATGAAAGCAGGCATTACAACGCTTGCAGGCATTAAAGCAAATAAGAAAATCGCAGTTCTTTCAGATATGCTTGAACTCGGCGATTATTCAGAACAGGCGCATTATGCTGTAGGCAAAATGGCGGCTGAAAATAAAATTGATTATCTTCTTTGTGTCGGCAGTGATGCAAAATATATTGCAGACGGTGCAAAAGACGGCGGACTTGAAAAAACCTTTTTGTTTGACAGCAAACAGTCGCTGACTGATAAATTATACAAAGTTACGAAAAAAGGCGACGCCGTTCTCTTTAAAGCAAGCAGGGGAATGAAACTTGAAGAAGTGATTTCAGAAATTTATAAAAGGTGGGAATAATAAATGAGCAGTACAGTTGCAGTGATAATCAGTGTTGTTTTGGCGTTCGGAATTACGGCAGCCCTCGGTTTTGTAATAATTCCGTGGTTAAGAAAACTAAAATTCGGCCAGACTATTCTTGAAATAGGTCCGTCGTGGCACAAGTCAAAACAGGGCACACCCAATATGGGCGGATTGATGTTTATAATCGGTATTGCAGTTTCTGTTGCAGTTACTCTCGCTGTCTTTCATTTTTCAGGCGGTGCAATCGAAAGCGAGTATTCGGCGCTCTTTGAGGGCAGAGAACTTGTTCTCATAATCGGCGGAATTTGTCTTGCTCTCGGCTGCGGTGTAGTCGGTTTTACAGATGATTTTATAAAAATCAAAATGAAAAGAAACGAAGGTCTTACTGCTAAGCAAAAAACTCTCGGTCAGCTTATTATGACTTTCGGCTATATTCTCACACTCTGGCTTTCTCATAATACAGTGTGGTATTTCCCGTTTTTAGGCTCAGTCAATTTTGAGCAGAATCCGTTTACTGCTATTGTTTTCTGGCTGCTCAGTTTTGTAATTGTTTACGGCTGTGTAAATTCAGTAAATCTTACGGACGGCATTGACGGTCTTTGTTCCTCAGTAACGGCAACAGCGGCAGTTGGCTTTATAGCGATTTCATTTTTACAGGGCTTTGCAGGTATGGGCATACTTTCCGGCGCATTGCTCGGCGGTGTTTTAGGCTTTCTTTGCTGGAACTGGAATCCTGCTAAAACTTTTATGGGCGACACCGGTTCGCTTTTCCTCGGCGGTCTTGTAACTGCCCTCGGCTTTGCAATCAAATGCCCTATACTTTTACTTCCTATCGGCATTGTATATGTTTGCGAAACAATGAGCGATATTATTCAGATAGGCTATTTTAAAATTACACACGGCAAGCGCATATTCAAAATGGCGCCTATTCATCACCATTTTGAGATGTGCGGCTGGAAAGAAAAGAAAATCTGCGTTGTATTTTCAGCCGTCAATGCGCTCGGAACACTCATTGCAGTTCTTCTTGTTGCTTTCGGCAGCGTTACTCAGTAATTGTTTAATATAAATTTTTGGAAAGGAGCACAATATGGCAGACACACTTGAACCTCCCGTAAGGTACCCGAGGGACAATGAAGAGCCTGAAAGGCGCAGAAGAAAACCCGAGCGCAGAAAAAAAGTGAGAAAATCAGATACTGAAAGTCCGATAATCAGACCCGAAAGAAGTTTCGGCAAATTAAGAATGTCTGATATTTTTGTTACAGGCGGTTTTGATATTCCGTTTTTCGGTCTTACAATGGTTATTCTTGCAATCGGTCTTGTTATGCTCTTTTCATCTTCTTATGCATATTCTTATTATAAATATGATAATTCATATCACTATTTTTTCAGGCAGTTGGTTTTTGCAGCGATAGGCATAGTTTTTATGCTTGTCATTTCAAAAATGAATTACAAGATTATTAAAGCGCTTACCCCGGTTTTGTTCGGTATTTCAATCGCATTTTTGATTATTGTTTTGTTTTATCATACAAATGTTGCAACAGACGAGGGTGAGGCATTCAAGCGATATATTCAGATTCCCGGTGTTAAACTTACTTTTCAGCCGTCTGATATTGCAAAGTTTACGCTTGTAATTACGCTTGCGTCGTATATTTCAAAAAATACAAAAAAAATGAACAGAATTAAAGAAGGTTTTATTTACCCGATTCTTATAGTAGGTCTGTTTGTCGGTCTTGTAGGTCTTGAAAATCATCTGTCGGGTGTAATTCTTTTGTTTACAATCGGTGTTGCCGTAATGTTTGCAGGCGGCTCCAATAAAACAATGTTTGTTATCGGCATAGCCGTTGTCATTGCAGGCATTATACTTGTTTTTGCAAGACCCGATATTATGCCGAATTACGTTCAGGAAAAAATGACTGCTTGGCTTGATAAGGATTTTGAGCCGCTCGGCGCTCGCTGGCAGACAAATAATTCGCTTTACGCAATCGGCTCCGGCGGATTTTTCGGAACAGGGCTCGGCGGTTCAAAGCAGAAATATATGTATGTTTCAGAACCTCAGAATGACTTTATTTTTTCCATCGTATGTGAAGAGCTCGGCTTTTTCGGTGCGGCTGTAATTATCTGCCTTTTTGCCGCACTCGTTATAAGAGGTGTTGTTATTGCACTAAGATGCAATGACAGATTTGCATCTTTAACCGTAATAGGTATCGTAACCCAGATCGGCGCACAGGTAGCATTTAATGTTCTTGTTGTTACAGATTCGATTCCAAACACTGGTATTGCACTTCCGTTTTTCAGTTACGGCGGCACGGCGCTCGTAATGCTGCTTGCCGAAATCGGCGTTGTTCTTTCAATTTCACGAAAATCAAATCAGAAAAGAGTGTAGAATATGAAAATTCTTTTTGCCACGGGCGGCACGGCAGGGCATATAAATCCTGCCATAGCAGTTGCCTCGTATATCAGAGAAATTATGCCTGAAACAGAGATTTTGTTTGTAGGTACGAAGGATCATATGGAGGCAAGGCTTGTTCCTAACGCAGGCTTTGATTTTAAAACGATTGAAATAAGCGGTTTCCGCCGTTCATTTTCACCGTCTGCAATCGCTCATAATGTAAAAACGGTTGTGCGGCTCATTAAGTCAGAGGGTGAAAGTAAAAAGATTATTAAAGATTTCAAGCCCGATGTTTGTGTAGGCTTCGGCGGCTATGTTTCCGGTCCTGTTCTTGAAGAGGCTGTAAGGCTTGGTATTCCTACCTGTATTCACGAGCAGAATGCTTATCCCGGCATTACAAATAAAACACTTGCCAAAAAGGCTGACAGAGTAATGGTAACGGTTGAAGATGCAAAAAATCATCTTGAGGCTAAAAACGAAATAACTGTCACAGGTCTTCCTGTCCGAGGCGAAATCATTAAGGCAGACAAAGATTTTTCTCGTGCAAGTCTCGGCATTGATAAAGACAAGCCGCTTGTTCTGTCTTTCGGCGGTTCTCTCGGTGCTGAGCCTATAAATAAAGCAATGTTTGATATCCTTGTTAAAAATGCCGAGAGTGATAAATATTATCACATTCATTCGGTCGGCACAAACGGCGGCGAATATCTTGATAAGTTTGAAAAAGCAGGTTTTGTAAACGGCAGAAAAGGCAGCGTTGAAGTTAGGCAGTACATAGATAATATGGATATATGTATGTCTGCCTGTGACCTTGTTATCGGCAGGGCAGGTGCGTCGTCACTTTCGGAAATTGAGGCGCTCGGTAAAGCGTCAATACTTATTCCAAGTCCGTATGTTGCCGAAAATCATCAGTATCATAATGCAATGGCGCTTGTAAACCGCAATGCAGCACGCATTATTGAAGAAAAAGATTTGAATTCGGATTTGCTCGGCAGTATGATTGATAAACTTTTGTCTGATAAATCAGAGCTTGCCGAAATTGAAAGAAACGCCAAATCAATGTCAATTAATAATTCAAGAGAAAAAATTGCAGATATAATTATTTCTCTCGCAAAATAATATTCAGTTGCATTTATTCATCTTTTGCATAGGATAAAAAAGATTATGCAGGCAGGTGGATAAATTGAAAAAAATTATAATCAACGGCGGCAAAAAACTCGGCGGAGAAATTGCCGTTCACGGAGCAAAAAATTCTGTTTTGCCTATATTGGCGTCAACGCTTCTTATTAAAGGTGAGTGTGAAATACATAATGTTCCGAATTTGGCAGATGTTGATGCATCTATAAAAATTCTGCGCTTTCTCGGTGCAAAAGTTAAAAAAGAAAATTCGACTGTAACGGTTGATGCGTCTGTAGTAACAGAAAATCATATTCCCGAGGAAATGATGAGGGAAATGCGTTCATCAATAATTTTTCTCGGTTCACTTCTTTCAAGAACCAAAGAAGCTTCACTTTGTTACCCGGGCGGCTGTGATATTGGTGTAAGACCTATCGACCTCCATATCAGTTCACTCAAAAAACTCGGTGCAGTCATAACCGAAAACGGCAACTGCATTAGTTGTAATGCGTCTGATTTGCACGGTGCAAAGATTATTTTGACATTTCCGAGTGTCGGAGCTACCGAAAACATTATTATTTCATCGGTTCTTGCAAAAGGCAAAACAACAATTATTAACCCTGCACGTGAGCCTGAAATATCAGACCTTGCAGTTTTTTTGAATTCCTGCGGTGCCAAGATTTTCGGAGCAGGTGAGAGCACGATTGAAATTGAAGGCGTTGAAAGTCTGCATCCGTCAGAGCACAGAATTATACCTGACCGTATTGTTGCGTCAACATATATGAGCATTGCCGCAATAAACTGTAAGGAGCTTATAATCAAAGACATTAAGGCAAATCATTTAAGCCCTGTTTTTCCCGTGTTTATGGATATGGGATGTAAGCTTTATGTTGACGGAAGTAATTTAAAAATGATTTCCCCAAACAGAATTAAGAGGGTTAAAAATATAAACACGATGCCGTATCCCGGTTTTCCTACCGACTGTCAGGCGATTGTTATGGCGGCGCTTATAAAGGCAAAAGGCACAACAATCATTAAAGAAAGCATATTTGAAAGCCGATTTAAACATATTAGCGAACTTAACCGTTTTGGTGCAGATATTACCGTTAATGACAGAATTGCTGTTATAAACGGAGTAAAAAATCTGTACGGTGCAAATGTTTACTGCACCGATTTAAGGGGCGGAGCGTCGCTTGTTGTTGCAGGGCTTTCGGCAGAGGGTATTACCGCTGTCGGCGATGTATATCATATTGACAGAGGATACGAAAAAATAGAAAGCAGTTTAAAACAAATTGGTGCTGAAATTGAACGCATTGATACAGATTAAAGAGTGCATATGAATAATAAAGATTATGAATTCGGTCTTGAACCTCCAAAGGTTTACAATGAACACGGTTCAGCCGAAAACGGAAGAAGAAAACAGCAAAAAAAGAATAAAAATGTTTCTACAAACGAAAAACGCAGGCGTCAGAATAAAAAAAGACGGTTAAAAAACAGTGTCAGAAAAGCGCTTGTAACAATCTGTCTTTTGATTACTCTTATTGCAGTGGGCACAGTTTTGTCGCTTACCGTGTTTTTCAAAATTGAAACTGTTAATATATCGGGCAGCGGAATGTATTCAAGCGAAGAAATTACTGAAAACAGCAATATCAATATAGGCGATAATTTGTTCCTTGTGAATAAGGGAAAATGCGCTGAAAGTCTTGAGAAAAATCTACCCTACATATATGATGTGGATATTAAAAGAAAATTGCCGTCAACACTGATTATTAATGTTACCGAGGCGGCAGCCGCTTATATGATTAATAATGGAGATGAAACTTATACTCTGCTTGATGACAGATTTAAAGTGCTTGATAATGCTTATACGGCAGGTACAGAGGGCCTGACAGAAATTCGAAACACTGCATTTATAAGTAATGAAAACGGTTCGGTAATTGAATTTGAAAATGCAGAAAGTGCAGATGGACTCGGTCAGTTATCCGAAATTATAACAAAGTTAAATATAACAGAGATAACAGCAATTTCATCTGACGGCAAGAATAATAATTATATAGTATATGAAAACAGAATTATATTGAATCTTGGAAGTTTTGATGATGTTGAAAATAAAATATACAGAGGAATTGCTGGCTGCGAAAAATTAAATGAATCAGACCCGAATGCAAGGGGAACAATGGATTTATCGACCGGCAAGCAGTTTTACTTTACACCGGAATCAAGCTAATTTTAATGTAAAGTATTTATCTTTACGAAATTTAAGTAAAAATCATTAAAAAATCACAATTTGTCGCAAATGCACAATAAATAATATTTTGTTCATAAAAAATTTGAAAAAAATATTAAAATAAAAACAAAAAAAGTATTGCAAAATGATTACAATACTGTTACAATATGATTGTGCTACCGAAATAAGTAGTTGAATTTTAAAATACATAAAGGAGAATTAACAAATGGGAAGATATGAAATTGATACAGACGACACAAAAGTAGTTTCAATTAAAGTTGTTGGCGTAGGCGGAGGCGGCGGAAATGCCGTTAACCGTATGGTTCATTGTAATATTCAGGATGTTGAGTTTGTTGCTGTTAACAGTGATAAGCCTGCTCTTGCCAAATCTACAGCATCACATAAAATTCTTATCGGCGAAAAGGCTACAAAAGGCCGTGGTGCAGGTGCAAAGCCTGAAGTTGGCACAAAGGCAGCAGAAGAAAGCCGTGAAGCATTAACAGACGTACTTACAGGCGCAGAAATGGTATTTATTACCGCAGGTATGGGCGGCGGAACAGGCACAGGTGCTGCTCCGGTAGTTGCTAAGATTGCTAAAGATCTCGGCATACTTACAGTAGGCGTTGTTACAACTCCGTTTGCTTTTGAAGGTAAACGCCGTATGGATCAGGCACAGGCAGGTATTAACGAACTCGCTCAGTATGTTGATTCTCTTATGGTTATTCCTAATGAAAACCTCAAGTTTGTTACAGAAGAAAGAATTACTCTTCTCAATGCATTTGAAATCGCAAATGATGTTCTTCGTCAGGGCGTTCAGTCTATTTCAGACCTTGTTAATGCAACAGGTCTTGTAAACTCTGACTTTGCCGATGTAACCGAAATTATGAAGGACGCAGGTTATGCTCATATGGGTGTAGGCCGTGCAAAGGGCAAGGATAAGGCAGAAATCGCTGCTAAACAGGCAATTTCAAGTCCTCTTCTTAATACTTCAATCGACGGCGCACGCGGTGTTCTTCTTAACATCACTGCTTCAACAGACATCGGTCTTGAAGAAATTGATGCTGCATCAACAATCGTTACTAATGCAGTTCATCCTGACTGCGAAATCATCTGGGGTGCAAACTTTGATGAAAATCTTGAAGATGAAATGATTATTACCGTTATCGCAACTCGTTTCGGCGATAAAGGCCCGGGTGCTCCGATTAAATCAACAACAGCAAATGTAGAGGTTGCTCCTCCTGCTGAGGCTGCTCCTGCAGCAACAAGCAGTTTCTCATCTAATGATGATGATACATTTGATCAGATTGTAAGTTTCTTTAAGAAATAATTTGATTATTAATTTTGCGAAACAATATAAAATTTGCCGCGCTGTTATGGTGCGGCATCTTTTATGTATATATAAATTTGTTGAGCTTTTTGTCAATATGTATATTTTTTGGTAAATTGCGGAAAATTTTGCTGATTAAAGTTAAATGCCTTTACATTTAATAGTATTGATTTGCAGTTAAATTAAAAGTTTTCAACATTTTCAACATAGTTTTCCGCAATTTATTCAACAGTTTATTTTTGTAAAGATTAAGTCCTTTACAAATAATATAAACGGCTATACGTTTTTTGTATAGCCGTTTTGTTGTATATATGCAGATTTTTGGTTGATTTATTACCAATCCGATTTTGTGTAAGAGCGGATAATGTTTGTAATAATGTTATCTCTCTTAAAGCCTTTGCCTTTGCCGCCGTTTTTCTGATCCTGAATTTTTCCTGCCCTTATTGTAATAAAATCTGCTTTGTCTATAATTTTGTCAATCGGCGGAATTTTGCCGAAATCGTAATCACTGTTGTCGATTTCATCAATAAGTTTTGTTGCCGGCGTTGTGTTTGAAAATTTCTTAACAGCAGTCATTGCAAGAATTATAACTCTGTTATCCTCGGGCAGAGTAAGCGTTTTGCCGTTTCTTATATCAATTTCATAAATATAAAATCTTGCTTTACCGTTCGGAATATCGCCCTCGGGGTGGTGGGTATGCGTAAATTCAAATCCTACCGACGCATTTTTTGTGAGTGCAGTCTGACTCATACCTGCCATATCCCACCTTGCAATCGGCTCTTTTATTGAGTGAATGGTGAGCGGTTTTTCTTTGCCGTCAACATAAAAGATAACATCTCTGTCGCCAAGTGTTGAACCGGCAAGCATATACAGTTTTGTCATTCCTTTCGGCAGTTCGATTGTTTGTTCTCTTGCCGCCATAACATCCATTGGCTTTGATGTGTCTGTCGTTCTGAATGTTATTCCGCTTACAGTAATTGAACTCGGGTATAATTCAGACGGAAGTGAAAATCCGCTGCCCTGTAGAATTACATTTCGCTTGTCTGCGTTGCTTGTAAATCCTTTTGTGTTGCATACAATATCAAGTTTTTTGAAACTTTCTCTGCCTTTTTTATCAGCCTTCTTCAGCCTGATTTTAAAGGTTTTAACGCCGTAAGGCTTGATGTCAAAAATGAGCGATTTGCCTTTTGTTTTTGCTTTTGATTTGAATTCTTCATTTGCAAAAACCTCTTCAGCATTTTCAATCATTTCATAAAATTCTACCAAAACTTTGTTTTGCTGAGCGCCGACTGCTTCGTTTACTCGAATGATAATGCTGTCATCATCTTCGGCCTGTTTGACTGCTCTGATAATAACATTTTCATTATTGATTGATGCAAATGAAAAATCACTGCCGAGCGAGCCGCTTCTTCTTGCGCTTGTCTGAAAAGCGATAAGCGGTTTTTGAAACAGTTCGTTTTCTTTTTGAGTTCCGTTTTCAAATTCACCTTTGTGGCTGAAAATACCGAATGAGAAAATGTTTGTGCCGAGATCCTGCAAATCCTGCCTTGTTTCTTTTGTAAATGCACCTGACGGTGTGTGAATACAGGTAAGCCTTAAAGTATTGCCGTGCGGCTTGTCCCACCCGTATTTGCAGTCTGAAAATACAGATACGCCGAATTCTTTGTTCCCCGCCGTAATATCTGCCCATTTCTGTGCAGGCACTTCGTAAAGATTTTCAGTGTTTGTATCTCTTTTTATTACGCCCAAACCTAAATCATAGGCTGCAGTTTTGCTGTAGCAGGAGAATGGGAATACTGCTTTGAGCATACTGCGCCTTGATCTCCAGTCAACCTCGTTGTAAACGCTGATGAAGTTGCTTTCACTGCTGAGTGACACAATTTGTGAAATTGTCGTGTGATTTGCGCTTCTTGTAACTTTTACGGCAATTCGTGCCGGGCCTTTTTCAACAATTTCAAATTCGGGCGTGTTTGCATAAAATTCAGGCTCTTTGTCAATATCCTCTTTTCTGATTTCCCAACTTGGATAGGAAAGAGCACCAACGTCACCCAGAACTGCCATTTTTATCGGGGCATCAAGAATCTGCCTGCCGAGTTCTTTGTCGATAATTGAGCCTATGTCACCGTTTTTGTTGAATACAAGTCTGTATTTTCTGTTTTCAAGAATATGCTCCGAAACAGCCAAATCCGTTTTGATTTCACAGCGTTTGTCAGACGCTTTTACATCGTAAACTCTGTAGCCGAGCGGTTTTACATCGGCAAGAAAAATAATGTCAAATTCTTTGCCTTTTTTTGAAATAATCTGGCTCGGCACTTCATTGCCGTTGCTGTCAAAAACCTTGACAAATGTTGCGTTGTGGTTGATTTTTATGTGTGCCGAAACTGCCGATTTGTTATGATAACTGCTCGGATTATTTACTATAACTGCACATTCCGTAACAAATTCCGTGTCAAGCTCGTTTACGATTGCACCTACTGCACCGACATATTCGCTCTGAAACCCACTCAGCGAAACATTGTAATCATCACAGGCCTCGTTGTAGTCTTCCATCCACGACGTGCCTGTAATATCATCGTGAAACTGGTGTTTTATAACACGTTTCCACGCTTTATTAATATTTTCTTTCGGGTACTTGTAAACGCCGATTGAATCAGCAAGCACGCAAGCCTTTTCCGTAATATCTGCAAGGTTTTCGTTTTTTGCATTAAGCCTTTTGCTGATTGTTCTTGATGTGTATGCGCCTGCACCGTGTGATGTCATAACAAGTTCATTGTTCCATATTTTTAAATTCGCAAGCGTGTTTTTGTCAAGTTTTTCAAGGTCGCTGAAAATTTCATCAGATGAGGCGGAAATAATTTCAAAATCGCTCTCGCTGTTTTTATCAACGCTGTCATTAACTGCTTTAACACTTTCTTCTGTCGGTGAGCCGCCCTTGTCGCCTGTGCCGTAAAGGTGGGTAGTCTGCGGAATACCGCTTTCAAATGCGTTTTTTGTAACCTTGTCAATAATGCCTACGTTGCCTCGAAGGTCATCGTCAAATTTTGATTGATACGATCTTGCGTCAAGGTTTGCAAAAACCTTTGAGCCGTCAACGCCCTGCCATAAACCAAGGTCAAACGGTACGCCATAAGCCGAGCCCCAGCTGAGCTTCTGGGTGGTAAAGCCGTTCAAGCCTGAGTGGTGCATAATTGACGGCAGTGCATAGCCGAAGCCAAAGCAGTCGGGCAGAAAAATGTCTGTTGTTGTTCTGCCGAATTTTTCTTTGAAATATCTGCTGCCGAGAAGAATGTTTCTGAAAAGCGCCTCGGGCGAAGGAATGTTAACGTCGCCGTTTTCATAACCTGAGCCTGAAAGGCACCATCTGCCCTCGTCAACCAGTTTTTTTATTTTTTCAAACTGCTCGGGGTAATATTCCTCAATCAGTTCATAGCGGAATGCGCCCTCAAAATTAAAACGATAATTCGGATATTTTTTTATTAAATTGAAATTTTTATTTATTGTATCGGGAATAAAATCTTTAATCGTTTCTGCTAAATTCCAGCGCCATACTGTGTCAAGATGGGCGGTGGCAACAAGATAAGCCTTTTTCTTTTTCATAATTTTAGCCTTTGTTTTTTATTTTTCAATAATTTCGTATGTAAATTCGTATTTTTCCTGCAAAGCCTTTACTTTGTCTTCATTATCTTCAATAAATGTTTCCGTGTAAATGGACTTTCCGTCAACAGAATAATCTTTAACGATTTTGTTAAGTTCGTCCCAGGCTTCGTCAGCTTTGTCATAGCCGTCTTCAAATTTGATTAAAAATTCTCTGTGTTTTGGTAATCTTACTTTCATACTAATTTCCATAGCCTTTCTGGCTACAAATAGTTCATTAAAAATTATTAATACGCTTTGTTGTAGCCGGGCAAGGCGTATAATGGAAATTCAGCCGTCTCAAAATTATGCCGTCGGCAAATTCTGAGGGCAATAAAATCTAATAGTGTGATTTTTCACACTGATTTCTCCTGTAAATAGTTTTATAATATTATATATTTTAGTTTGAAATATATCAAGTGTTTTGAATAAGTTTTGTTTTGCTCATTAATTTATTTTAACACATTATTGCCATACAATCAATTAATTATGCCGTCATATTGCCCGGGGGCAATACTTGTGTTCGGCTCCCACTCAAAAAATGCAAAATTCTGTTCCATTTCTCAAAGTCTGACAGCATAATTACATACACTTTGTTCTTTTGACGCTTTTTATAAAAATCATCACAATAGAAACGGCAACTGCGCCGAGCGCAATACCTGCTCCTGTCAGCAAAGTTTCTTTGCCGTATTGTATAAATAAATTATAATTTTTTGAAAAGAAATAACTTACGGTATAATAGAGCGCACCTCCGGGCAGTAAAGGCACTGTAGACGGCATCAGTATTACTCCGGCAGGAGTTTTGACGATTCTCGCAATTATTTCACTGTATGCGCTTATCGCAGTCATTGCCGTGAATGTGGCATAAAAAATTCCGTATCCGTTTTTCATCATCAAAACAGATATTAAAGCAGAGATTGCACCGCCGATAACCGTGAAAATTATTTTACTTTTTGATACTTTCAGCAATACCGAAAAACCGAGTGTTCCTATTATACAGGTAATGATTTCAAGCAATGCCGCTCCTCCCGAAAATTATTGTTGCGATAACAAACCCCAAAGCAATGGCAGTGGCAGTTATCACAGTGTTTGTAAGCCCTATTATACCCGAAATCTGATTGCCGCTCATAAGGTCTTTTATAGATAAACCGACGCTCATTCCCGGTATTAACAGCATAATAGTGCCAATCATAATTTTGTCGGGGTGAGTGTTCAGCCCTGCAAGATTCGGCAGATACGAAAGTATGCCTGCAACAGTTGACTCCACAAGTGTTTTTGAGAAATTACTGAATTTTTTCAGATAGGGAAAATAAGTTATTATTACACCCGAAATACCCGAAATTACTGCGTCTGTAATTGTTCCGCCGAAGTAAATGCAGAATGCCCCTGTTGAAATTATTACGCAGACGGCGGTAATAAAATTATTGTAATTATAATCAATTTTTTTTACGGTTTTTTCGTTGCATAATCTGCGTGCAGTGTTGTTAAGCTCTTCAATTCTGCCAAGATTTAGGTCATTTGCAAAAATTCGCCGTGTAGTGGTTTCTTCATTTCCGTCATAAAATATTGTTGCCGAAATCAGAGAGGGAATAATAAAGGTGTGTACTTTTTCTGCACCGCTGTGCCTGCATATTCTCTCGATTGTTTCTTCCGCCCGTGAAATTTCACCGCCGTTTTCAATAATTTTACCCGCAATGTCAACAGCAGTCTTAAATTCTTTTTTCATATAATCACCGAAATTATTATGTGAAATAAAATGAATTTTACTTAATACAAATAACTTTAGCGATTTTAAGTGATACTACGGTAACTTGCAAACACGATTTAACCGTAATATAAT
>CABUAS010000034.1 GCA_902489595.1 uncultured Oscillospiraceae bacterium
TAGCATATTTGTCCCTGGAGAGGGACTCTAATAACTACTACTTTATTATACGAGGGGTGAATAAGCAATCCTGTTGACATAGTTCCGATATTTTCTGCAATAAAAATCGGATCATTATTATACCAATAAACAGTGAATAATGTTGAATGATTATCAGTATAAGTACATTCGGTTATTTTATCAAATGACGGCAGAATTTCATTGCTTAAATCTGTTCCGTCTGACAAGGGAAGTTCGGCGAAATGTTTAATTAGTTCATTTCTTGTAAATTCACGGATTGATACATTTGCACTTTTAAAAATAGTATCGCCGTTTATGTCGGCTATTTCAAGACTGTCTTTAGTCGCTTTTATATTTGCATAATATCCGCCGTCTTCTATTATTGATGAAAGAAAGGGACTTTGAAATATGGTTCTTCCCGCAGTGTAGGTAGCCTCTGACGAAACAGCGGGCTTTTCAATTAAAGCAGGTGCTTTGGGGTTTGCCGCACAGCCAACAGTTATGGCGGCTATAAGAATAACTGCGAAAGTACTGAGCCATACGGCAGGCTTTTTGTAGGATAAAATATTTTTGATTCTTTTTTTAACTCCGCTTTCGCAGAAAGAAAGGGGTGAGCCTGTCGGAAAATGGCGTTCTGAAACAAATGAAAGCAGTGCATTGCTGTAATCTTTTTTTATTTTGCCGTTATTTGATAATACCTTTTCGTCGCAGCTCATTTCCATATCTCTGCTCATAAAATGAAAAGCAATCCAGCAAAGGGGATTAAACCAATGTATGCACAGAATTACATAAGCAAATGATTTTATAATATGGTCAAAGCGTTTTAAATGGAATCTTTCGTGCTCCAAAACATATTTTTCGGTGTCGTCATCAAGCCCGAACGGGATATAGATTTTAGGCTTTATAATGCCTAAAATAAAAGGTGAACTGATTTTATCCGTCTGATAAATATTATCTTTTAATAAAATGCTGTCTCTCATTTTCTGCTTCATTTTGATATATTCTGCAAAGCCGTAAATCAACATCGCACATAAAACAGCAAGCCATATATACGGCAAAAATTTCATAAAAGTGTCTTTAAAACTGATAAATCGGGCACCTGTTGTTATTTCTTCGTATATAACGGTGTTGACATTTGAAATTCCTGTGGTCATCTGCGGATATGCCTGCTCGGCAAAACTGCTGTCGATATATTGCAACGTTTCGGCACCGCCGCTTTGAGCTTTGCTCATATCAAACGGTTTAAGACTGAACAGGCTGAATACGGATTGAAAGGATATGGGGCAGCATAATCTGAATGCAGCAGCAGCCCAAAGTGCATAAGAATATTTTTTAGGCAACCTTTTTAAAAGCAATCTTGCAAAAATTACGGCAATTATAACATAAGAGCCTGTTATGCTCATATTCAGCACAGTGTAAAATAAATCGCTCATAATTATTCCTCCTTATAGGAATCAATTAGTTGCTTCAGTTCCTCAGCCTCTTTTTTGCTGATTTTATTACTGCCTAAAAAAGAAACAAGAAATTTCGGCAGTGAACCTGAAAAAGAATTTTTGATTATGCTTTCGCTTCTGTAAGCCTGCACATCTTCTTTAGCAATGACTGATGAAACGATTGTGTTTTCATTTTTTGCATAGCCTTTTTCACATAATTTTTTTAAAGTAGTATATGTGGTGGATTTTTTCCACCCAAGTTTTTCACTGCAAAGTTCTACAAGATTGCGAGAGGATAACGGCTCATTATCCCATATAACGCACATAAATTTAAAATCACTTTCGCATATCTTGAATTCCATATAAATCACCTCATAATTTGGTCTGCGGTTATAGACCACACTTTCAGTCTACAATAACCAACCAATTTTGTCAAGGGTTATTTTGAATTTATATGTCACATTTTTATGTTTCTTTACGAAAGTAAAGGTGAAGGGAATTTCCTTTTGGAAAGGAGAGTGAATATGTTTGATTCGGTTTTGGCTGGGATGTTGATTCTGTTTGTGAATCTAACAGTTATGAACTTCGCCTTACACAGGTTATGAGCAATAATACAACTCTTTATATCGCCTTTGACTGCCCGAAGGAAGATAAAACAGTATGGATACCGAATCAGCCTGAAATATGTATTAAATTTGACGGCGGAAAATTAAACGGCAATATGGATGTGTATTTTAAAAATATTATAGACACAGATGATGTTAAAACGATTTCTTTTGGCGACACCGTGATTTATACGGGTTAATCAGAAAGTGCTGAATTGATAATATGTATCGGTAATTATATTATTGTAGGGGAGGGTCTCCGTGCCCTCCCGATAATAAAAAATGAAAAAGCACTCGGCGTTTATTCTTCGCTGAGTGCTTTGTTTATGCTGTTCAATACACGCTTCTTGTCTGCACTCCAAAGAGGTGCAATCAAATCTTTTTTTGCGCCGTCGCCTGTCAGGCGGTGGATAACTATATTATCAGGTATAACTGCAACACAGTCCTTTATAATGTCAAGATATTCGTCAAATTCAAGTGCTTTAAACTTGCCTTTGCTATAATCATCAGCCAGATCAGTGCCTTTTAAAACGTGAAGTAGTTGTAGTTTAATGCCGTTTGTTCTGCCATCGCAGACATATTTTACAGAATTTAACATATCTTCTTTCGTTTCGTTCGGCAAACCTAAAATGATATGTGTAACTATATTTATATTGATTTTCTTTAGTTTTTCAACCGCCTTGTCATATACGGAAAGCGGATAGCTACGCCGTATATATTCGGCGGTTATTTCGTTAATTGTCTGTAAGCCGAGTTCAACAAAAACAGGCTTGATTTGGTTGATTTCATCAAGAAGTGCAATAACATCGTCTGGCAGGCAGTCCGGTCTTGTTGCTATTGATAAAGCCACGATGTCCTTATGATTTACTGCCTCAAAATATTTTTCTTTCAGAATTTCTACAGGCGCATAAGTGTTTGTAAACGCCTGAAAATAGGCGATATATCTGCCGTTTTTGATTTTCTTTTCAACACGCTTTCTGCCCCGTTCAATCTGCTCTGTAATTGAAAGATTCGGGCTTTCGGCAAAATCACCGCTGCCGCCTTTTGAACAGAAAATACAGCCCCGTGTGTCGATTTTTCCGTCTCTGTTGGGGCAGGTGAATCCTGCGTTCAGGCTGATTTTATAAACTTTTTCACCGAATGTATCTTTTAAATACTCGTTAAAACTATAATATTTCATCGGCAATATCAAAAAATTCTTTTATGTTGTTTTGGTTTCCGCAAACATAAGAAGTAAGCGCGCCGGGGTCAATATCTTTTTTGTTAATCGCAGTACAGATTCCGCCTGCTTCTTTTAAAATCACTGTTGCGCCTGCAAAATCCCACGGTCTCAAAATCATTTCATAGTATAAATCCGCCTTGCCTGCGGCAACATAGCATATATCAAGCGCTGCCGAGCCTGCACGTCTTACTTCAATGCACTTGTAAAATACCTGCTCGGTAAGGCTGAATGTCTTTTCGGCAAGTTCATGGTTATACGGGCTTGTGCCGAAAAGCACAAGACTTTGCTCCAAATCACAGTCTGAAACACTGATTTTTCTGCCGTTCAGATATGCGCCCTTTCCTTTCTCCGCATAGTAAATATTGTTTAAATCAGGGTCAAGCACGACGCCGATAATCAGTTCTCTGTCTTTTGCAAGACCCACGCTTATTGCACTGTGTTGAAATCCTTTTATAAAATTTGTTGTGCCGTCAATCGGGTCAATGATAAAGCAATAACCGTCTGAAAGCGTTTTGTTGCCTTCACCCTCTTCGCCTAAAAATGAGCAGCCGGGGCAGATTTTCTGCAGTTCTTCAAACAGAAAATCCTGTATCATTTTATCGTATTTTGTTACAAGATTAACGCTTGAGCCTTTGTCCTCAATTCCAAGGTCAGAGCCTGCGCTTTTATAGATTTCTCCTGCTTTTTTAACTGTTTCAATTATTCTTTCCAACATTGTAATCACCGTCTCTATTTTATCATAAATTTTAAACTTATCAATATAATTTAGTATGTTTATTATAATTTTAATGGTAAAGACGGTTCAAAAAATTCTTAAAATATTCGGCAAGGGCGCTACAACTCTGCCGGGCAGAATTGCATTGTTCTTTAAAAAAGATATATTAAAGCATCTGTCAAAGAATGTTCGTGTGATTATGATAACAGGCACAAACGGCAAAACAACAACTGCAAGAATTGTTGAAGAAGGGCTTAAAATCAGCGGCAAAAGCTATTTTCTAAACCGTTCGGGCGCTAATCTGATAACAGGCATTACAACTTCATTTATTTCAAGTTCAAACATTTTCGGCAAATGCAAAAAGGATTATGCTGTTATTGAGTGTGACGAAAACGCTCTGAAAAAGGTCAGCGTGTTTATTGATGCCGATTTCCTTGTTGTAACAAATGTTTTCCGTGACCAGCTTGACAGGTACGGCGAGGTTTCCTCAACCTTAAATGCTATAAAAACAGGAGCGGAAAATATGAAAAACTGCACATTGGTGCTCAATACCGACGATTCGCTCAGCTTCAGCCTTTCAAGGCTTGGAAACAATTACATTTCATATGGCGTTGACTGCTCTTCCCAATACGGCGGCAGGGGAGATAACGAATACTGCGTATTTTGTAAAACAAAACTGAAATATGATTATAAAATTTACAGTCATCTCGGCAGTTATTTCTGCCCGTTTTGCGGTTATAAACGTGAAAATCCAAAATATTACGTCAGCGAAATTTTGCAGTCAGACAGCGACAGCAGTGTGGTTTTTGCAAATCTGAACGGCAAGAATGCTGTGCTTAGAATTAATCTCGGCGGTATATATAATGTTTATAATGCGCTTGCGGCAGGTGCAGTGCTTGCAGAAATCGGTATTACCGCCCGTCAGATTGAGCAGGCACTTTCGGGATTTGAGGGAGCATTCGGCAGAATGGAGGATTTCGGCAGAACAAAAATGCTGCTTGTTAAAAATCCTGCCGGATTTACGCAGACTATGAATTACGTGCTGAATCTTAATGCCGAAAATCTTGTTTTTGTGCTTAATGATAATAAGGCAGACGGCAGTGATGTCTCGTGGATATGGGACGCTGAAATCAATGTCGGTGCGAGTGTTAAAAACATTTATGCTTTTGGAATCAGAAGCGGCGATATGGCTCTGCGCCTGAAGTATGAGGGCTTTGACGTTCAGGTTATAGATAATTATAAACAGTTTTATGAAATCTGCGAGAGAGATAAAACCGTAATTATTCCTACTTATACTGCGATGATGGCTCTGCGCCCGTATCTTGCTCAAAAGCATAAAAAAGAGGTGTTCTGGAAATGAAATTGAAAATTGCACATCTTTATCCCGATTTGCTCAATCTTTACGGCGATTCGGGCAATGTGCTCTGCCTTGAAAAACGCCTTGAGTGGCGCGGTATAGATTATGAAACAGATTTGATTTTTGCAAACAGCAGAGCAAGGCTGACCGATTATGATATTATTTTTATCGGCGGCGGGCAGGATTTTGAACAGCACCTTGTTATGGAGGCGCTTTGCAGAGGCACTGATGAACAGTTAAAACAAGCCGTCGAGGAGGAGGCGGTTGTGCTTGCCGTGTGCGGCGGCTTTCAGCTTCTCGGCAGATATTATCAGACAAATAAGGGTGATATTCTTAATTTCACAAGTATTCTTGATTTTTACACCGTCGGAAAAAGCAAGCGCTTTATCGGCAATTATATTTTTAAAACCGAAGAGAAAATCAGAGTAATCGGCTTTGAAAATCACAGCGGAAGAACGTATCTCGGCAAAAATGCAAAGCCGCTCGGCAAAGTCCTTCTCGGTAACGGCAATAACGGCAGAGATAAAACAGAGGGTGTGCGCTATAAAAATGTTTTCGGCACTTACTGCCACGGACCGATACTGCCGAAAAACCCTGATTTTGCCGATTTGCTGATTGAAAAAGCACTTTACAGAAAATACGGCACCACCGAGCTTGCCCCGCTTGATGCATCACTTGAAATCCTTGCCAGAAAGCAGGTAAGGGACTTGTATATTTGATATTGTAATGTCTGTATGCGGGCAATTCGTGAATTGCCCCTACAAAATGTCAAAAACGCAATCGTAGGGGAGGTTATTCCTCTGTTAGGGGAAGGGTCTGCCGAATTGCAAATTCTACGTGCCCTCCCATAAACGTATTATAAATAATTCAGTACTGAGAGGGCGTTTTACCCTCTCTTTCCTGTTCAGAACATAAATTTTCATATATTTCAAAATTTTTCTTGATTTTTTTATATACTTATGTTAATATATTTCAGCGTGTAAAAGGAGTTTTACACCATAAACACACATACTGCTCTTAATCCCAAGGTTATAAAATGCGGGATTTTGCCATAGGGCAGATGGAGGTATAACCTTAAAGGAGGAAAAATCAATGGCAAACGTAGTTTCAATGAAACAACTTTTAGAAGCAGGTGTTCATTTCGGACACCAGACAAGAAGATGGAACCCTAAAATGGCTGAATACATCTTCACAGAGAGAAATGGTATCTATATCATTGACCTTCAGAAAACAGTTAAGAAGCTCGACGAGGCTTATATGTTCGTTCGTGATCTTGCTGCAAACGGCGGTTCAATCATTTTCGTAGGTACAAAAAAGCAGGCTCAGGAGTCTGTTAAGGAAGAGGCAGAGCGCTGCGCAATGCCTTATGTAAACGCTCGCTGGCTCGGCGGTATGCTTACAAACTTCAAAACAATCCGCGGCCGTGTGGCTCGTCTTGCTCAGCTTCAGAAAATGCGTGAAGATGGTACTTTCGATCTTCTTCCTAAAAAAGAAGTTACAAAGATCGAACTTGAAATCGAAAAGCTTGAAAAGTATCTCGGCGGTATCACAGAGATGAAAAAGGTTCCGGATGCAATGTTCATTGTTGACCCGAGAAAAGAAAGAATTGCTGTTTCAGAGGCAATTAAACTCGGTCTTCCTATCGTTGCTATCGTTGATACAAACTGTGACCCTGATGAAATCGATTATGTAATCCCGGGTAATGATGACGCTATCCGCGCAGTAAAGCTTATTGCAGGCGCAATGGCATCAGCAGTTATTGAAGGCAGAGACGGACAGGATACAGCAGAAGAAGTTCCTGCTGAAGAGGCACCTGCAGAAGAAACTGCTGAATAATTTATAACAATATTAAATAATAAAACAAAATATAGTTTGGAGGAATAATAATGGCATTTACAGCTCAGGACGTAAAGGCTCTTCGTGAGAAGACCGGCGTTGGCATGATGGAATGTAAAAAGGCTCTTACAGAGGCTAATGGTGATATGGACAAAGCAATTGACTTCCTTCGTGAAAGAGGACTTGCTGCCGCTCAGAAAAAGGCTGCAAGAATTGCTGCTGAGGGTGTAGTTCTTTCTTATGCAGATGCAGAAGCTAAGAAGGGCGTAGTTATCGAGGTTAACTCTGAAACAGACTTTGTTGCTAAAAATGAAAAATTCGTAAACTTCGTAACAGATTGTGCTAAAACTGTTATTGCAACAGGCGTTACAACTGTTGAGGAACTTTGCGAGGCTGAATATATGGGAACAGGCAGAACTGTTACCGAAACTCTTAACGACCTTATCCTTTCAATCGGTGAGAATATGAAAATCCGCCGCTTTGAGGTTATGGACGGCGTTGTTGCTACTTATGTTCACGGCGGCGGTTCGGTAGGCGTTATGATTGGCTTTGATGTTGCAGATGATGCAAAGGCTGCAGACCCTGCTTTCGCTGATATGGGTAAGAACATCGCAATGCAGATTGCTGCTATGAATCCTGCATATCTTGATGAGGCTTCAGTTCCTGCTGAGGTTGTTGAGCACGAAAAGGGCATTCTTGCCGCTCAGATGAAGGAAGATCCTAAAATGGCTTCTAAGCCTGAGGCAGTTCTTGTTAAGATTGCCGCAGGCAAGATGGGCAAGTATTACAAAGAAAACTGTCTTGTTGAGCAGGAATTCGTTCGTTCAGACCTTTTCCAGGGCTCAGTTAAGGGCTACATTGATGACACTGCCAAGAAACTCGGTACAGAGATTAAGGCTACAGGCTTTATCCGTATGACCAGAGGCGAGGGCATTGAAAAGCGCCAGGAAAACTTTGCAGAGGAAATCGCAAAGCAGATTAATGGTTAATCATTCAGAGCATCTCGAAAGAGATGCTCTTTTTCTTGATGAAAACAATTTGTTATGTTATTATGTAATCGGTGATGAAGATGAATGATTGTGAATGGTGTAATTTGTCTGATGAAGTCAAAAAAGAGTTTGAATGTGTTTATTCTACATTAAAAAGCACCTTGCAGATTTATAGTTAATATTAAACGGCTGTCGAAATCCAGCTGTTTTCTATATTATTGTAGGGGTCGATAACCACATCGACCCGTTTAATAAAGGAGGAGTATTTATGAAAGCAACATTGTTTACGGCAGTGCGCTGAATAACGGCAGCTGTGCTTTTATTCTGAATAAGATGCAAGAGGCGCTTGCGGCAAATCAATTTGATGTTATCAAATATGATATTGCTGATATGAATATCGGTTGCTGCAAAGGCTGTAAAAAGTGCTATACCGACGGCAGATGTGTTCAGAGTGATGATGTTCAGATGATTGTTAAAGACATTTTATCGTCTGATTATGTTGTGATTGCCACGCCGTCATACTGGGCAGATGTTCCCGGTCAGCTTAAAACCTTTTTTGACAGGAATACGCCGTTCGGTGATACAAATCCTAACAGAATTTTAGTTGCAGACAAGGAAATTAAAGGTATAGGCATAGCCGTTCGTGCAGGCAAAAGCGAAAAGGAAAATGAGGTTATACTTGATTTTATAGACCACTATTACGGCCATATCGGAATAAAACCGATTAAAAGGTTTTCTATAAGAAATGTTGATAATCTTTCGGATTTGATGAAACAGGATAAGACAATCAGTGAAATTTACAATTTCGCACTTAATATCAGTTTACAGCCTGCGTGAATTTAAGCGCAGGCTTTTTTTGTGCCGTAAGATTAAAATGTATTAACAGTTTTATTATAATATAATGGTTGTTTTGTAAATTTTGTAATATTTATTTTAAAATTAAATGAAAAAGTATTTATTTTGTAATCTAAAGATGATATAATAACCTCACGCAATATTAACAAAATCGAAGATTTTGGATATTGCGCAGAACATTGTTACATAGCGTTCGGCGAATTATTCCGCCTCACACTTATGTAATAATTAAACAAATAGTTATTACATTGAGGAGGTTCGGCTTTGAAATCAGTTTATTTGAAAATTTCAAAAATAATAATCTGTGTTATTATAATCTGCTTTATATTTTCAGGCTGTTCTTTTCGTATTGCCTCCTCTGTCGATGAATTAATATCTCCCGTTGCGCCGTCAGGCGAAAATGAAAATGTTCAGAATGCTCTGAGCAGTTTCTGTAAAGACGGTTTTACACTTAAAACTCCTGCGGGCGGCAAGCATACTACCGCTTATACATTTTTTGATTATGACGGTGACGGTTCTGACGAGGCGGTAGTTTTTTATGAGCTTTCATCTGCTCTCGGTTCAATTAATATGGCGCTGATTGATAAAATAGGAGAAAACTGGGCTGTTGTGTGCAATGTTGAGGGTGACGGTTCTGACGTTTACGCTGTTGATTTCTGCGATTTGAGCGGCGACGGCACACTTGAATTTATTGTTTTGTGGAATGTTATCAGCAATTCTTCAAATCATCTTATGAATGTTTACTCGCAAAGCAAAAATGATGATGGCAGTATTATAATGTCTAAAACCGAAAAGCCTATTGTGATGAATGATTATATCGCTGTTGATGTTGATGAAGATAATCAGAATGAACTTGTTGTTTTCTCAATTGAATCCGGCGAGTCAATCTCTGCAAATGCAGTTCTTTACCGCTATACTGACGACCGTTTGAGGTCGCTCGGCAGTACAAAACTTGACGGGCATATCAATTCATATAAAAGCATTAAAGCCGAAAAATTTGACGGTTTGGTATATATTTACGCCGATGCAGTCAAATCAAACGGCACTGAAATGCTGACAGAAATTATTCACTGGTCTGATTATTACAATACAATCGTATCACCGTTTTACAGCTATTCCACAGGCGTTACAAAGCGCACTACACGCTCGGCAATGCTCAGCAGCCGTGATATAAACGGCGACGGCAAAATTGATGTTCCGCTTGACGCTGAATTTGACGCACCCGTCGGGGTAACTGCTGTGAACTGGAAACGGTACGAAAATACTGTGCTGGAGCATATTGCATATTCAATCGGTGTTGAAAAAGACGATTATCAGCTTGTAATTCCCGATGATGTGTTTGAAAGAATCAAAGTGCAGTATGACCCGTCAAAGTCGCTTTTAACAGTTCTTGATGAAAACGACAAACTTGTTTTTAATATTCAGACTGTGCTGAAATCACAATATACAGACAACAACGTTAATTATGCAAATTCGGGTTATTCGGTAATAAGCGAGGAAGTCGGTTATGTATATTTATCTTCTGTCGGCAGTGAATCCGAAATTGTTTTCAGCATAGATGATTTAAAAAATCTGATTAAACCATATAAAGGAGAATGAAGATGAAAAAGGTACTTGTTGCAGAAGATGAAGAATCTATCCGTGAGTTTATTGTAATCAATCTTACACGCAGCGGCTATGAGGTTGAACAGGCTGAAAACGGAGCTGTTGCCCTTGAAAAGTTTTCACAGGACGAGGCAGGTTTTGATGTTGCAGTTCTTGATATTATGATGCCTGAAGTTGACGGTCTTGCGGTGTGCAAAGAACTTCGCCGCAGGTCGTCTGATCTCGGCATAATTATGCTTTCGGCAAAAACACAGGAAATGGACAAGGTTACGGGTCTCCTTTTTGGTGCTGACGATTATGTTACAAAGCCGTTTTCACCGAGTGAACTTATGGCAAGAGTTGATGCTGTTTACAGACGTGTTGAAATGACAAGAGGATTCAGAAAGAATGATACGACAGGTGATTCAATCATTCTTGATGACTTTGAACTTAATCTCAGAAACAGAACTCTTGCCAAAAACGGAAACCTTATTGAGCTGACACAGGTTGAATTTCAGATAATTGAATATTTCTTTAAAAATCCGAATGCAGCACTGAGCAGAACCGATATTTTAAAGCAGGTATGGGGCGAAAATTATTTCGGCGATGAAAAAATTGTTGATGTTAATATCCGCCGCCTGCGTATGAAAGTAGAGGATAATCCGTCTGCTCCCACAAGGCTTATAACAATATGGGGTCTTGGCTATAAATGGGTAAGTAATAACGGTTGATGGATGTTAGTCTGATGAAAAAGAAAATTCTAAACAAGTTAAAAAAGTTCAAATTTGAGGGTCTTACAAAACGCTGGCTGACTAATATTGTAGGCATCATTTTTATTCTTCTTATCATCGTTTTTGTTGTTGCCTCTTTTTCGATTAAAACTTTTTATTATAATTCGGTTGAAAGCATACTTAACAGCGGCTCATCCTCATGGGCAGTAAATTATTTTGCCTCAAATCTTGATTCGGGAACTTCGCTTGAATCTTCTGCCGCTCAGTTTATAGACAGTTATTCTTATAAAGACAAAACAACCGTGTGGGTTATAAATAATGAGGGCACGGTTATTGCCTCGTCAGATGGATTTATAAATAACAGCGAAAAAATGCCTGATTATGAATCGGCAGTTTCAAATACAAAAGGCACGGGAAAATATATCGGCAAAATTAACGGCAGTGAAAAAATTATGGCTGTTACCCGTGTAATTCAGAATGCAAATAAAACGAATGTCGGCGCAGTAAGGGTTATGACCTCGCTTGAAAAAATTGACAGTCAGATTTTCAGTTTTATTCTTTTGATTTTCTTTGCTATAATCGGCGTTTTCATAATAATAATTCTTTCCAATGTGTTTTTTATTCGTTCAATCGTTTTCCCCATTCGTGAGATTACAGATACTACAAAAGCAATTTCAAACGGCAATATGGACGTTCGTATTGAAAAGCATTATGATGATGAAATAGGTGATCTTTGTGACTCAATCAATTCAATGGCGGCAGAAATTTCAACTGCCGATAAAATGAAAAATGATTTTATTTCAACAATTTCTCACGAACTCAGAACGCCTTTAACTTCAATAAAAGGTTGGGGTGAAACGCTTGCTTTCGGCTATGACGAAAACCGTGACGAACTTACAACAAAAGGTCTTCAGGTTATTGTCAATGAGGCAGGCAGGCTTGAGGGATTCGTTGAAGAACTGCTTGATTTCAGCAGACTTCAAAGCGGCAGAATGACTTTAAGACTTGCCAAAACAGATATTTTTGCCGAACTTGACGAAACCGTTTTTACCTTCCGTGAAAGAGCAATGCGTGAGGGTATAGAGGTTAAATACAGTATTCCCGATTTACCTGCGCCTGCCAATGCTGATGCAAACAGGCTAAAGCAGGTATTTATGAATATTCTTGATAATGCCCTGAAATATTCAAGGCCGAAAAGCAAAATTTTTGTTAAAGCTGAATTTTCGTCACTCGATAATGACAGTGCAGTTAAAATTTCCATTGTAGATCAGGGATGCGGAATTTCAAAAGAGGATTTGCCTCACGTTATGGAAAAATTCTATAAGGCAAATGTTTCCGTTCGTGGTTCGGGCATCGGACTCGCAGTAACAAATGAAATTATAAATCTTCACAAGGGAAAACTTGAAATAGACAGCGAAGAGGGCACAGGCACGCTTGTTACAATTTATCTGCCTATTGAAAGTGCACCGACAAAAAAAGAAATTGATATGTCTGTTTCAAGAGAAGATGAGGTCACAGACGATGATATTAATCTGAAAGGTAATTGATATAATGGGTGAAAAGAAAACTCATAAAACTTCTGTCGGCGGTCAGGCGCTCATTGAGGGCGTAATGATGCAGGGACCAAAGGGTATGGCAACTGCAGTGCGCAAACCCGACGGTGAAATTCTTGTTGAATATCACGAGATTAAACATATAAGGGATAAGGTGAAATTTTTAGGCCTGCCGATAATCAGAGGCGTTGTAAATTTCATTGAGTCTATGATTATGGGCTATAAAACGCTTATGTATTCAGCCGAGATTTCGGGTATGGAAGAATATGACGAGGAAAATCTGAGCAAGTTTGAAAAATGGCTTACTGATAAATTCGGCGATAAGCTTATGAACTTTGTTACCGTTTTAGGCTCAGTTCTCGGCGTTGCGCTTGCATTTGTGCTGTTTATATATTTTCCTGTTTTGGTGTTCAATAAACTTAATGAGTGGACCTCGGGTGCACTCACCAACTGGCAGGGTCTTATCGAGGGCGTTATGAAAATGGCAATATTTATTATCTATATTGCCTGTGTAAGCCGTATGAAAGATATTAAAAGACTGTTTATGTATCACGGTGCAGAGCATAAATCAATAGCCTGTTATGAGGCAGGCGAGGAACTGACTGTTGAAAATGTAAAAAAATGCTGCCGCTTTCATCCGAGATGCGGAACATCTTTTATATTTGTAATGCTTATTTTTAGCATTATTCTTTATACAATTATTGCAAAAATCTTTCCTGTAATTGCGGCACAGAGAGTTTTGTGGATGCTGCTTAAATTATTATTTCTGCCGCTGATTATGGGACTCGGTTATGAGTTTATAAAATATGCAGGCAGGCACGATAATCTGCTTGTTAAAATTGTTTCCGCTCCCGGACTGTGGATGCAGAGATTAACGACGAAAGAGCCCGATGATGACGGCATTATTGAGTGCGGTATCGCCGCAATTAAGGCAGTTATTACAGATGACCCCAAGGATGATGAGATAAAATGACCTTAAAAGAGGCTTATGATTACGGCGTTTATTTCCTGTCGGCAAACGGTGCTGACGAGGCTGAATTCAAATCGCTCTGCCTTGTGTGCCATCTTGACGGTATAAAAAACAGCGAATTTGAATTTCATAAAAATGATGAAATTATAATGAAAAAGTTTGCTGATTTGCTCTGGCGTGTGAAAAGCGGAGAACCGCTCCAGTATGTTATCGGCAAGTGGGATTTTTATGAAAGCGAGTTTTTCGTAGGCGAGGGAGTTTTAATTCCGAGACCCGAAACAGAAGAACTTACCGACCTTGCGGTTAAAATTGCACAAAAAATCGAAAATCCCGTTGTAATAGATTTGTGTTCGGGTTCGGGTTGTATAGGTATCAGTATTGCAAAAAAGGTAAAAGGTTCAACTGTCTGTCTTGTTGAAAAAAGCGAAAAGGCATTTGGGTACCTGTTAAAAAATGCAAAAGATGTACCAAATGTAAATTCTTTAAATAAAGATATTTTTACCTTGCCGAAAATCGAAAAAGCGGATATAATAGTATCTAACCCGCCTTATATAAAAAGTGATGAAATTGCATTTCTTCAGGCGGAAGTGCAGAAAGAACCCAAAATGGCTCTCGACGGCGGTGCAGACGGACTTGAATTTTACAGATTTATCGCCGAAAATTATAAAGACTATTTAAAAGACGGCGGAAGTCTGCTTTTTGAAATCGGTGAAACACAGGCTGATGCTGTTGCTGATATTCTTAAAAGCAACGGCTACAGTGATATTGAAATTAAAAACGATGTTTACGGCAATGCACGAATGGCGCTGTGCCGTAAAAGATAAGGTGAAGTAATGAGTTTATTTTATGCAATCAGAAACGGCGAGGTCGCAACAGTAATTCTTCTGCTCCTTTCAAGAGCGTTTGTAATTTTTTGCTGCACACCCATTCACGAACTTGCACACGGCTATGCGGCATACAAACTCGGTGATGATACTGCTAAATATCAGGGCAGATTAACTTTTAATCCGCTTGCACATATTGACCCTGTAGGAACTTTAATGATACTTCTTTTCGGCTTCGGTTATGCAAAACCCGTGCAGGTTAATCCTGTAAAATTCAAAAATCCGAGAAAAGATATGGCACTGACAGCACTTGCAGGTCCTGTAGCTAATATAATTATGGCATTTGTATCTGTCTTTATCGCTTATATTATCGGTACTTTTGCTCATTCAAATTTAGTATATCTTATTGCGCTGTTTTTCTACTATGCTGCGTCGGTAAATGCAATGCTTGCAGTGTTTAATCTCATTCCCGTTCCGCCGCTTGACGGCTCAAGAATTTTTTCTGTATTTCTTTCGGATGAAAAATATTTTGCAATTATGCGCTATGAACGCTATATTATGATTGGCTTTATGATTCTTATCGCAACAGGCGTGCTCAATGGCTTGCTCAGCGGTCTTTCATCACTTATGATGAAATTTATTTCGATTATTCCGAGACTTATTTTCGGCGATGTATTTTAAATCATTCAATATTTCAATTAATATGCAGGTTATATATGGAACAGATTAATTATAAACTTGAGGTATTTGAAGGTCCTATGGATCTCCTTTTGCACCTCATAAGCAAACATAAACTGAATATTAATGACATTCCGATTGTTGAACTTGTTAATCAGTATCTTGATTATGTCAGGCAGATGGAAAATGCCGATTTCGATATAGCAGGTGATTTTCTTGAAATGGCGGCAAGGCTGATTTACATAAAAACAGTTTCGCTTTTACCGAGGCACGAAGAGGCTGAAACGCTGAAAAAAGAACTTACGGGCGAGCTTATCGAATATCGCGACTGCAAGCTTATGGCAGAGAAACTGAAACATCAGACGGACGGATTTAACTGCTTTGTGCGTGAGGCTTCGGGCGGCTACATAAATTATGATTATGAGCGTTTTCATGAGGGCGAGGAACTGCTTAATGCATATATAAATGCGGCAGGCAGAGCACAGCGGAAACTTCCTCCGCCGATTGATTCATTCAAAGTTATTGTTGCACGAAAATTTGTAAATGTTGCGTCAAAAATCCAGACTGTTATGCGGAAACTGTGGAGCGGTAAAAAGGTTAAATTTTTAAGTCTTTTTGAGGGTGCACAGACTAAATCCGACTTGGTGGCAACGTTTCTTGCAGTTCTTGAACTTGCAAAAACAAAAAAGATTTCCGTTGACGGACCGATGAATGATGCCGAGGTGCAGATTATTAACGAGGTAGAAAGTATTGAACAGTGATAATAACATAATGGCTAAAATTGAGGCTATGCTTTTTGCCTCGGGTGATGCCGTTGAGGCAGTCAAGCTTGCCGAGGTGCTTGACCTTGACCTTGAAAGCGTTACCAAAATTTTAGGCTGTCTTGAAGATAAATATGAAGATAAAAACAGCGGTCTTAAACTTATCAGAGTAGACGGCAAATATCAGCTTTGCACACGTGAGGAATACGGCGATGATGTAAGAGCATTGCTTGAAATAAAGAAAAATACGCCTTTGTCGCAGGCAGCATTTGAAGTTCTTGCAATCGTGGCGTATAATAAAGCCGTAACAAAAAGTTTTATTGAGCAGATACGAGGCGTTGATTGTTCAGGCTCGGTCGCCAATCTGATTCAGAAAGGTCTTATTGAAGAAAAGGGCAGGCTTGATTTGCCCGGCAGACCGCTTGTTTACGGTACTACTGACAGATTTTTGAGATGCTTTTCATTAAACAGTCTTGATGATTTGCCTGATTTGCCGAAAATTGAGGAACTTGAGGGATTATCGCAGGATAACGGTCAGACCTCCTTGTTTGATGAAGAATCTCCAAAGGATAAAATACTCGCTGAAATCAGCGAAAATAAAGACAGTTAGGGTGGTGCAGGTGAAAGTATTTTTAATTATAGTCGGCGTATTAATATTACTCGGTGTTATAATCTGCTCTTTGTCTGCAACATTCACGATAATTTATGATAATAAGTGGAAAACAACAATTCAGGTTTTGTGGATAGAAAAAGATATTGAGCTTACAAAATTATTGTCTTTTATTCTTTTTCCCGAAAAGGCTGCCGAAAAAGTCAAAAATAAAAACAAAGACGAAGAAACGGCAGAACAGCCTGAGGAAAAAATTGAAAAGCCTGAAGAGAAAAAGCAGGAAACAATTACAATAACCGACAGTGAAACAGGCGAAACGGTGGCTGAAATCAAAAGCGAAAATGCCGCTGATGATAAGTCTGATGAACAAAAAGCCGATGAGCCGAAAACAGATGAAAAACCAAAAAAACCAAACTTTATTCAGAAGATGTGGGATAAGGGCGGTATCGTTGAAATAATGGAATTTGTTACAAATCTGCTTGAAACTGCAGGTTCTGCAATAAATGCTTTATTTAGGGGGTTCCATATTTACTCACTTTATGTTAAAATAATAGTAGGCGGCGGAGACGCCTATGATATTGCAAATACATACGGCAAAATCTGCAAGTATTATTATCCGCTTAAAGGCATCATCCTTAACGGCATGAGAGTAGATAACTGTGATGATATGATTATGCCTGATTTCATTGCACCGTCAAGTGAATACGGACTTCAGTTAATCGGTTCACTCAGCATCGGCGCCCTGCTTAAAATGGTTCTTAAAGCAGGTAAAACATTTGTAATTA
>CABUAS010000035.1 GCA_902489595.1 uncultured Oscillospiraceae bacterium
TGCGTATTCTTGCCGCCGCAGTAGCACCGCCTGCAACACCGCCTATAATTACAACTTTCATTTATCTAATCACCTTTCCGCAGCAGTTGCTTATATTTTTTGCATTCGTTTATCCTGTTTGCTTCAAACAGAATAACATTTACAGCATTATTATATAATATTTTTTATCATTTTCCGTGATATTATCACATAAAAGAACCGTAAAGATACGGCAATTTAAATTATGCCCCTTTACGGTTCTTTTTATTTTGGAGCTGATAGTCGGATTCGAACCGACGACCTGTTCATTACGAGTGAACTGCTCTACCTACTGAGCCATATCAGCGATTATTCGATTTTTCAATCTGCTATTTTGGAAAGCATTAGAATTATACAACAAAAAGGTGAATTGGTCAATAGCAAACAAAACACCTTTTTGTATTTTTTGAAAAAATTATAGCAAATCATTCAATGTTTTAAAAACAAAATTAACGCTTGCATGACGCACATTATTTCTGCCGAGAGCGCCGAACTGCTTTGTAAATGTTTTAACATCGCCGTCAACATAAAAACCAAAACAAACCATACCGACGGGCTTTTTATCTGTTCCGCCGCCCGGACCTGCGACGCCGGTAACGCCTACTCCGACATTGCTGCCTGCCGTTTTTGCAACGCCCATACACATTTCTTTTGCAACCTCTTCGGAAACCACACCGAATTTTTCAATCGTATCGGCATTAACGCCGATAAAATTAACTTTTGCTTCATTCGCATACGTTGTAAACGAAACATCAAGCACCTTTGATGCATCTGCAACACCGACAAGCTCTGCGCAGCAAAGACCGCCTGTACAACTTTCTGCAAATGAAATACGGCATCCCCTATCAATCAACTTCTGAACAACCTTATTTACTTCTTCCATTTTTAATCACCAAAAATATTATATTATAATTTTTAACTTTTATCAATTATTTGGTTGAAATTAAACGGCTGTATGGTATAATTTTTTCGGGTGATGATATGAAAAATTCATTTTCAAGAGAAATACCGCTGATTGGCGAGAATGGTTTCAACAAACTGCAAAGCGCATCTGTGATTATATTCGGCGTCGGCGGAGTTGGTTCATACGCTGTCGAGGCACTTGCAAGAGCTGGTATCGGCACAATTACTATCGTTGACAATGACACGGTTGATAAAACAAATATCAACCGCCAGTTGATTGCACTGAATTCCACAATCGGGCAGGACAAGGTTACTGTTTCAAAAAGCAGAATACTTGACATTAACCCCGACTGCAAGGTGACTGCAATCAAGGAATTTTTTGACGAAACAAGCATAATTGACCTTACCGAATTTGACTACATCATTGATGCGATTGACAGTGTAAAATCAAAATTATTTCTTGCCGAAACGGCTGTAAAAAACAACATCAAAATCATATCATCAATGGGAACCGGCAACAAACTTGAACCTGAAAAACTGACTGTGTGCGACATTTCAAAAACGAATTACTGCCCGCTTGCAAAAAAAATGAGAACGGAACTGCGAAAAAGAGGCATTAACCATTTAAAAGTAGTATATTCAACCGAAGAGGCAAAATGCAGGAATGTGCCCCCTGCATCAATTTCGTTTGTACCGCCTGTGGCAGGGCTTTTAATTGCAAAAGAGGTAATCACAGACCTGGTTTTCGGAGAAAAATAATGGCAAAGAAAAAAAGAAATATTTTTGACAAAATAAACACTCTGCTATTTTGGAAGGACACAAGAGTTACTGACGGAGAGCGTTACACTGAAGTAAGAAAGCACGATTTTTCGAGTTACTTCCCTGTCGATAATTATATAAAGCCTCAGAGTCTGCCGACAGAAAATGTTTATAACATAAGCGACTTCGGCGCTGTGCCGAACGACAAAAGCATTGACAACGCCCCGTTTATAAACAAAGCAATATGCGAGGCAGAAAAGACGGGCGGAACAGTTGTTATCAGCGGCGGCGATTACACATCCACCACCGTTTTTATTAAATCAAATATTACGCTTTTCATTGCCGAAGGCGCATCAATCATTGCAAACGAAACGGGAATAGGCTACACAAATGACGCTCTGATTTTTGCCGACAGTGCAGAAAACATAACGATAACAGGCGGCGGAAAAATAAAAGGCAACGGCAACTTTTTCGGCAAAAAGCCTGTTTATGATGAAAATATAACTGCGCCGGGCAAGTACATTGACATGATTGAACTAAGGCAGGATTACAGAAAGCAAATACGTTTTGCGGACAAAAGCAAGTACGGCTCACCAATCATTCTAAAAAACTGCAAAAACATAACGGCGCATAATTTTATTATAGAAAACAGCGCCTCGTGGTCTTTCAGGCTTGATAACTGCGATAATATAGACATTCACGATTTTGTGATTAACAACAACAGAAATGTTGCAAATGCCGACGGCATAGACCTTTGCGGCAGCAGCAATGTTCGGATAAAGCACTGCTTTATTTCAACGGCGGATGACGGAATTGTTATCAAAAATGCAATATGGCTCGGCTGCACACGCGAAATGAAAAACATAAAAATCAGCGACTGCGAAATCATTTCAAGAACAAACTCAATTAAAATCGGTACGGAAACAACGTTTGACATCAGCGATATACAGATTAAAAACTGTAAATTATTTCTGCCCGATTTATACCCTTACACGGTGTCGGGAATTGCAGTTGAAACGGTTGACGGCTCAAAAGTAAGCAATGTGACAGCAGAAAACATAACTGTAAAGAACTGCTCGTGCCCGATTTTTATAAGGCTCGGAAACAGGAACAGAGCAAGCGAAGTTACGGCGCAGAGCGCCAATGCAATAGAGCGTGGGCAGAAGGCTGAAAAAGGTGTTTCGGCGGACAAAGACAGATTTAATTTTAAAAGCGAAATTGAAAATATAACAATAAAAAATCTGACTGCCGACGATGCCGAAATTCCGATAATGATTTGCGGCTTCACGCAGAAAGGCATAACAAAGCGTGTAAAAAACGTAACGCTTGAAAACATAAAAATCAAAAACAGTAACAGACCTTACACGATTGACAGGCGGCTGTTTATTCCCGAATATACAAAGGAATACCCC
The DNA here is from genome assembly GCA_902489595.1 of uncultured Oscillospiraceae bacterium. GTDB lineage: Bacteria > Bacillota > Clostridia > Oscillospirales > Acutalibacteraceae > Eubacterium_R. The sequence goes on from CABUAS010000035.1 coordinate 3,093, forward strand.
GAAGCAAACAGGTTCAGAAATCTGCCGAGCTACGCCCTTTTTATCCGCCACGCAGAAAATGTGACGATTAAAAATTTTGAATGTGAGCAGGTTAAGACGTGGAAAAAGGAAAGGTATATAAAAGATTTGAAGAATAATTAAAAGCGGTGCATAACACACCGCTTTTTTGTTAGAGATATGAGGTTGTGAAGTCGATTGTGCCTGTGAATTTATCGTACTGAACGAGGATATAGCTGTCGCCGCCGTCGAAGTTGATTTCCCGGCTGAAGGGGCCGTTTTCATCGACCTCAATCTGATCTATTGTTTTGCCGTTACGTGTAAAAATTTTAACCTTGCCCGACTTTGTATCGACACTTCCGCTGATTTTCAGATCTACACCGCTGAGCGAGCAGCCGCCGTAAGCAACATCCTGACCGCTTTTCTTTTCGGTAGTGCCCTTATAAGAGCCTGTATAATCGTCTGTCTCATCATACCTTTCACCGATAAGGCTGAAATTAGATGTCAGCTGTGATTTGCCGATAATTTCAACCACCGAAGAATAGCCTTTTATAATCGTTTCGGGCTTTACAACCCCGACAAAAACGGCAGAAATAATAATCACAAGGCAGCATATAAATGAAATTATGTGACGCATTTTAATTTCCTTTAGTTTTATTATGCGGTGCGCCGATGACGGTGCACCCTACGGCGGGAGGGCACGGAGACCCTCCCCTACATTTTCGGCGATGTGAGGACACCCCGCCCTACGAAACGGGTCGATGAGGGCATCGACCCCTACAGAGCAACATTCAAGTTGTTATTTAATTGATTTCTTCCTTGAGGGTTTCGACGATATTGTCATTTTTGAGCTTTGATACCGAGTAAAGCATGGAAGTACCTACCACTGCAAAAACAACTGCGATAACGCAAAGCGTCATAATCCAGTCAATCTCAAACGGAATTGAATTTGACCCTACCGTATAATTGAGTGCAAAGCATATGCCTGCACTTATCGGCAGTGCAAACACAAGTGCCTTCATACCGTAAAATGCACTTTCAAGCACAACCATTTTTCTGAAGCCCTGCGGCGTTGTGCCGACCGATTTGAGCATTGCAAATTCTTTTCTGCGCATTGCAATACCCGTTGAAACGGTGTTAATAATATTTGCAATCGTAATCAATGTAATCAAAGCGATAAAGCCGTAAACAAACACCTGAATAACAAATGCCACCGTATTCATCATTTCCATATTTTCGGTATAATCAGAAACATATTTTGAGCCCAGCTCATTTGAATCTAAAATTTCCTGAATGGAATCTGCAACCTGTTCATGTGCTTTTGTCTCAATACCAAGCATATAAAGCAAGCTGTTATCCGGAGAATTTTTTACATAATTATTGTAATAGGAAGTGAGCGGAATATAAACGGAAATTGAATCGACCGGGTTCATATTAAGCAGACTGTTTTTTGCATCATACTTGATAAAATCGGTAAACTTTACTTCATATTCGGAATTATCAAAGGTATAACCGAGCATTTTATCGGAAAACGGCTTTGAATCGTTTTTATGGTTAACATTATTAAGAACTACGCCCTTGATTTCACTGCCGTAATACTTTTTATAATCAATATTATTATCTTCGCAGAGTTTGTTGAAATCCTTATCATCAATCATATTGATAAAGAGATTGCGTTTCTGATTAAAGAATTTACTGTAATTTGAATTCAGATAATCTTTATTGCGAAGGTTACTGTATTCCTGACCGTCAACCGTGAAAAACGCATTGTTTACACAATAATAATTATCTATATCGGAAACATCTTCAAGTTTTTCAAGAAATTCGTCTTTATGGTCATAGCTGACCATAGCGGTCACCTGATACGGCATTGTCTCCAGATTAGCGCTCATTGTAAACATATCACAGAAATAATTACAGCTAAAGAAAAGGATAACAGACAGTGCGATTGAAGCAGTGATTACCCTGCCCTTTCTGCCGTTTCGTTTCAGGTTTTTATAGGCGAGCTCGCCCTCATAACCAAAGATTTTGCGAATAATTTTAGGAGATCTGAGTCCCTTTGCCTTAACGGTAATCTCTTTACGCTGGCGAATAGCATCAATAGGCGTAACGGCTGACGCTTTTCTTGACGGAACAACCGACGAAATAAAGATTGTAAGCACGCTGAAAAGAATGATGCCGACAATAGCCCAAAACGGCACAACAACATTCATATCCATCGACTTGCTGTCAATGCCCTGAATCATACCTGTTTCAATAATTTTGCCGCCGACTGCCTTCAAGGTGATGCCGATACCGAGAATACCTGCACCGATACCGACGGGAATACCGATTATGCCGAGAATAAATCCTTCATAATAAATCGACATCTTTTTCTGCTTCTTTGTAGCGCCGACCGATGCAAGCATACCGAGATACCTTACACGCTCTGAAAGCGACATACCGAAGGAATTATAGATAAGCACAACGGACGCAATCATAATTATAACAAGAATGATTGCTACAAGCGGCAGAAAAGTCTGCATTGTTGCACTGTTATTATCAATCGCAAAATAGGTTGCAAGATAATCATTATCAATGCGGTACTCTTCAATTTTATAATCTTCTATAATATCTTTAATCGTTTGAAGTGATTTATAATTAAGGTTTTTGACTTCAATATAGGCGGATGCCAATTCACCGTCGGCAAGTGTTAATGTGCTTAAATCAAGGCCACGTATAATTTTTGCCCTTGCACTTGTGGCAGGATTATCGTGCAGAATTGCCGTGATTTTAAATTCACCGATTTCAGTCACTTCAAATTCTTTTTCGCCGTTTTCGATATAATAACGGTCGCCGATCGGAATGGAAACGGTATCACCTATTTTCCAGTCGAGTTTATTTTTATCAATCAGTGACTGTTCAACGGCAATTTCATTATTCTTTTCGGGTATAGCACCCTCAAAATTACCTGTAAACATCTGCTCAAGGTTCGTTTTATCGCCTATATAAATTTCGCCTGTACCTGCTGAATTTGATTTTCTGTTTTCAAGCTGATACGACGGATTGTCAAGACTGACGCCTACACGCTCCAGCCTGTCGTCACTTTTCAAATCGGCAAGCTGAGAAGCAGTTACGCCAAGGACTGCTTGACGGTGACCGCCTGCAACCTGATCAATTTCACCGAAAAGATTCAAAAACGATGCCATGGCAACGAAAACGGCTGTAATCATTGCAACCGAAACGCAGATACCAAGCGTTGTGATAACTGTTCTGCCCTTATTTTCTTTAAGATGACGAAGGGTTAATTTGTTTACGATGTTCAACCCATCCTCACCTCATCTCTTTTAATTTTACCGTCTTCGATAGAGATAATTCTGTCTGCCGAGAGGGCGATTTTTTCATCATGCGTGATGATTATAACCGTCTGCTTAAGCTCCTTATTAAAATGCCTTAACAGAGCAACGATTTCCTTGCTGTTTTCACTGTCAAGGTTACCCGTAGGCTCATCTGCAAGAAGAAGCGCAGGATTGTTTACAAGCGCTCTGCCGATTGATACACGCTGCTGCTGACCGCCTGAAAGCTGATTTGGCAGATGAGTAAGCCTGTGTGAAAGACCGACCTTATCAATCAGGCTCTGCACCTGCTTTTTATCGGGCTTTCTGCCGTCAAGCAGAAGCGGCAGGGTCAGATTTTCCTCAACCGTTAAAATAGGAATGAGGTTGTAAAACTGATAGATAAGACCTATCTGACGTCTGCGGAAAATTGCAAGCGCAGTTTCATCAAGCTGTGAAATATCGGTATCATTAATGATAACACTTCCCGAAGTGGGCGTATCAACACCGCCGAGAATATGAAGCAATGTTGACTTGCCCGAGCCTGACGGACCGATAATAGCAACGAACTCACCCTGTTCCACAGAGAACGAAACACCGTCAAGAGCCTTTACCATCGTATCGCCCTTACCGTAAGTTTTGGATAAATTTTTTACATCAAGAATTTTCATAATGTTTATCTCCTTTCGTTGTTGGCAGGTTTGGATTACCCTTTCGTTGCCTATATCATAACCGTATAATCTTACACTTCGGTGAATTTTATATTACAATTCAGTCATATTGATTTTAAACAAAGCGGGAGGGCACGGAGACCCTCCCCTACGGGAATGTTATTTTAAATTTACGGTGCGTCGAGGACGCCGCACCCTACTGATAGCCTTCTCCTCAAAGGGAAGCCTTATAAAATCATATTATCGCCTTGTAAAAACGGAATTCAAACTGTGTGCCCACATTTTCAATACTATCAACGACGATTGACGCTTTTTCTTTTTCCGCCACCATTTTGGCAAGGGCAAGACCTATGCCAACGCTTTCACTTGATGAATTTCTGCCGTGATAAAAGCGTTCAAAAATATGGGGCAAATCCTCTTTGGCAATGCCGCATCCGTTATCCTTAATAAATATGGAATTATACACGTTGGTACATTCCGTAAAAATTTCAAGCGTTCCGTTTTTATCTGTATGTTCGAGGCAGTTTTTGATTATATTGCCGAGCGCCTCAACAGTCCAGTTTTTATCGCCCGTAAAAGTAAAGTCATCTGCTATATTTATAAGTGAAATCTGCTTTAAATCAAGCGTTACAAGAAACGGCTTTAAACTTTCATTTATAACATCAAAAGCAGACACCTGTTCTGATTTGAATTCAACAGTACCTGCATCAAGTTTTGAAACTTTTAAGAGATTCAGAATAAGCCAGCGCATTTTATCAAGTTGATTTTCAATAATCTCTAAAAATTCTTTATTTTTCTGCCCGTCTTTTTCATTTTTCATCAAATCGGTCATCACCATCATTGAAGTAAGTGGAGTTTTCAACTGATGTGAAACATCTGCAAGCGAATCGGCAAGATAAACCTTATCCTTTGCAAGCAGTTCATTTTGTGTTTTAAGAAGAATAATAACTTTATAAAGATTATTCTGAAGAATAGACAGTTCACCCTCTGTGTTGCTGGCAATGTTCAAATCATAATTACCTGAGCAGACAAGCGACAGATAATCATTAAGTTCGCTTAATTTATCATACCTTTTCTTGGTAAAATAAAGGCAAACCGACATAATCAGAATACCGAGCACAAGGCATAGCAGAGCACATAATTTACTGAAAAACAGACATACAGACGAAAAAAGCAGTGTTAAGCCGACGCCTGTTAAAATTATAATTTTTATATCCTTATTAATCATTTTCTATAACATAGCCAAGCCCGCGCACCGTTTTGATATAAACGGGGTTTGCTATATCCTCCTCAATTTTATCACGAAGTCTTTTGATATAAACGGTAAGGGTGTTATCTTCAACAAAGGCGCTGTCTATATCCCATATATTTTCAAGCAGCTTTGCACGGGAAAGCACTGTGCCCCTGTTATTAAGCAGAATAAGCAGAAGTCTGTATTCCATTGCGGTTAAAATAATTTCGGTGCCGTTTTTATAGACCTTTGCCTCATTTGTATTTATGATCAGTTCTTTGATTTTAATTATACCGTCGGCACTGTCTTTATTATAACGGCGAAGAACGCTTTTAATGCGCACAAGAAGCTCTTTAAGTCGGAAAGGCTTTGAAATATAATCATCTGCACCGAGTTCAAAGCCCATAACAACGTTTACCTCATCATCATAGGCAGTAAGAAATATAACAGGCAGATCACCTTTTTCCTTGATTTTTTTGCACACGTCATAGCCACTGCCGTCGGGCAGGGTCAAATCAAGAATATAGAGCGAAAAAGTCTCATTTTCAATAATATTCAAAGCATCTGAAACAGTTTTTGCAAGCGTTACGGTGTAGCCCTCGTTTTCAAGCGAATAGGAAAGACCCATACCGATTGCGCTGTCATCTTCAAGAACAAAAATTTTCATAGTATCACCGTTAATATTCTATCATAGTTTACTATTGTTTTCTATTACAAAATTGTAATAAAAAAATCTTAAAATTTATACAAAAATGTACTTTATTATTTCATCTCATTTTGATATAATACACTATACAAACTATATATTTTACAGGAGAGGACAAATTATGGGCGGTTTTTTCGGTGTAGCATCTAAAGAAGACTGTGTTTTTGACCTGTTTTTCGGAATTGACTACCATGCTCACCTCGGCACAAGACGTGCAGGCATGGCAGTTTATGACAAGAAAAACGGCTTTGACAAAGCAATTCACAATATAGAAAACGCACCTTTCAGAACAAAATTCAGCAAAGAATCAAACGAAATGCACGGCAATCTCGGCATTGGCTGTATTTCCGATTTTGAGGCTCAGCCGATTCTTGTTCGTTCACATCACGGCACCTTTGCCATTACAACAGTAGGCAAAATTAATAATGCAGACGAGATTGTAAACGAAATCATCAAATCAAACATTCACTTTTTTGAAATGCAAAACGGTGACATCAACCCCACCGAACTTGTTGCGGCAATCATTAACCAAAAAGACAATTTTATTGACGGCATAAAATATGCACAGGAAATTATTGACGGCTCTATGAGTATGCTTATTCTGACCGAAAAGGGCATTTACGCCGCAAGGGACAAGCTGGGCAGAACACCGATTACAGTAGGCAAAAAAGACGGAAGTTACTGTATGAGTTTTGAAAGTTTTGCTTATCTTAACCTCGGCTATCAGGATTACAAGGAACTCGGACCTGGTGAAATTGCGGTTATGACGCCTGACGGAGTGACTACGCTTCAGAAGCCGGGCGAAGATATGAAAATCTGCACATTTTTATGGATATATTACGGCTATCCCACCTCATCTTACGAGGGTGTTAATGTTGAAAAAATGAGATATAACTGCGGCAAAGCGCTTGCAAAAAGGGATAATGTTAAGCCCGACATTGTTGCAGGCGTTCCCGATTCAGGCACGGCACACGCTATCGGCTATGCTAATGAATCAGGCATACCGTTTTCAAGACCTTTCATCAAATATACACCGACATGGCCGAGATCATTTATGCCTACCCACCAGAGCAAACGTGATCTGATTGCAAAAATGAAGCTTATTCCCGTTCACGATTTGATTGAGGGAAAAAGCATGCTGCTGATTGACGACTCTATCGTTCGCGGCACGCAGCTTCGTGAAACGACTGAATTTTTATACGAAAGCGGCGCGAAAGAGGTTCACGTAAGACCTGCCTGCCCTCCCCTGTTTTACGGCTGTAAATACCTCAATTTCTCACGCTCAACATCTGAAATGGAGCTTATTACAAGACGTGTTATCTGTGAGCTTGAAGGTGATGACGTAGGCGAAGAAACTATTAAGGAATATACAAATCCCGACAGTGAAAAGTATCAGAAAATGCTTGATAAGATTTGCGAAAAACTGCATTTCACATCACTCCGCTACCACAGACTTGACGATATGATCGAGTCCGTCGGCATTGACCCAAGCAAACTCTGCACCTATTGCTGGAACGGTGAGGAATAAAACCAAAAAACATTTTCAAAAAAAATCGGAATGGCAAAACCATTCCGATTTTTATATTGATTATTCGACACTATTCTGAATTTTTGCTGCCGTTAATGTATTCTGCATCAGCATTGAAATTGTCATCGGGCCTACGCCGCCGGGAACAGGTGTGATATATGAACACTTATCTTTCACTGCATCAAAATCAACATCACCGCAGAGTTTGCCGTTTTCATCTCTGTTCATACCGACGTCGATAACAACTGCGCCGTCTTTAACCATATCTGCGCCGACAAATTTTGCTTTGCCGATAGCAGCAACAAGAATATCTGCGCCCGAGGTAATCTCGGCAAGATTCTGCGTTTTGGAATGTGTAATTTCAACAGTTGCATTTTCGTGAAGGAGAAGCATTGCCATAGGCTTGCCAACAATATTGCTTCTGCCGATAACAACTGCCTTTTTGCCTGAAACGTCAACACCTGTTGAATGAATAAGCTCCATAACGCCTGCAGGCGTGCAGGGCAGGAAATTATAATCGCCAATCATAATGGCGCCGACATTTACAGGGTGAAACGCATCTACATCTTTAATCGGATTGATAAGATTGATAACCTCTTTATCATCAAGATGCGACGGCAAAGGTAACTGACAAAGAATGCCGTTAATATCCTTACGCTCATTAAGTTCCATAACAAGGGAATTCAGTTCCTGCTGCGTTGTATTTTCAGGCAGGGCAAATTTTTCACTGTAAAAGCCGACTTCTTCGCACGCCTTTTCCTTATTTCTTACATAAACCTGAGATGCAGGATCTTCGCCGACAATAATTACGGCAAGACCGGGTGTAACGCCCTTAGCCTTAAGTTCTTCTGTTTCCTTTGCAACCCGCTCGCGAACTGCTTTTGAAACTGCCTTTCCGTCAATAATCATAATTACTTATCTCCTTTCAACACTGAAAAATTCATCAGGTGTAGTTGTAACATTGCTTTTTGAATAATTGTATACCATTGTAACGGGTGCCTGCGGTACGGGAAGCGGCGGAGGATTGAGCATATACCGCCTCGGCAGAGTGCCTTTTTTCAGTTTCACCATAAGCACGGCAAGCCACACCGTAAACACAACAACAATAATTGCCGACAGCAGCTGACTTACACGGATAACAGTATTGCCTATGTAAAGGCTGTCTGTTCTGAGACCCTCTACGACCATTCTTTCAAGCCCGTAGCCGATACCGTAAAGAATAAATACCTCTCCCTTGAATTTTCTGTGCTTTGTAACAACAGTGTGAAGTACAATGAATAAAATTATACACCACACACTTTCATAAAGAAAAGTAGGATGCACAGGCGCATTGGGGTTAACCTCCATACCTTTTAAAAGCAAATCCCCCTGCGTTGCTTCAAGCGTATCTCTGATCTTAACAGACCACATTCTGAGCGGGGCAGTTTCGGTATTAGTGCCGAATGCCTCCTGATTGAAGAAATTGCCCCATCTGCCGATACCCTGACCGATTAAAAGACCGAGAGCGCCTAAATCAAGCAGATCTCTAAAATCAATTTTGCCTATCTTACAGCCGATATAGCCGCCGATTAATGCGCCGATTATACCGCCGTAAATTGCAATTCCGCCGTTCCAGATTGCAATAATTTCACTTGGGTGAGCACTGTAATAATCCCACTCAAAGAAAACATAATATGCTCTTGCGCATACGATGCCAAACAGTGTGCCCCAGATAAGAACATCGGTCATACCGTCAAGGCTCATTTTCCATTTATATGCCATTCTGCCGCCGTAAAGCACGGCAAGTGCAAAGCCGAAGGCAATTATAATTCCGTACCAGTGAACCTCGTAGCCGCCTATGCTGAACGCAACTGACGGCACATCAAATTTAACACCGAGCCCGTCAAAAAATACTGTTGTAAAATTATCCATATTCTCCCCCGAACATTACTTTGATTTAACCACTGAAAGTGCACTGTATTTTTCGTCCATAACCTCAAGAAGCCTTTTTTCTATATCCGCTTTTGTAACATTTTTATAGATATCCATCGTATCAAAAATGCCGTAATTTGAGAAATAACACGAAATCATACCGTTGGCAACAGCGTCAATATCATTATACTGCATAATTTCTTTGCCGTAAAGATTGCGCCTTACCGTTTCAAAAAGTTCATCATCAATACCGTCTTTCTTAAGGCGTGCAACCTCTCGCTTAATTTCGTCTGCAACTGCCTTCGGATTTGTTGACTCACCGTCAAACATAATTGCCTCATAGCCGTAGCCGACAAAATATTCTTTTGAAAACTGAGAATTTATAAGACCCTTTTCAATCAGACTGCTGTAAAGCGGTGACGATTCACCGATAAGAACTTCAAGCAGAATATTGGTTTCAACAATTTCTTTCAGCGATCTTTCGGGTGTTTCGCATTTTTCTTTATAACCGAAAGAAAATACGGGCACGCTCATTGCAAGATGATATTCATCATATGCTTTAACAATATCACGGGGCTCGTCCTCAAATGAACGCTCAACGCTGACATTCTCAGCCTTTTCAAGGCATTCATCGCATATGGCAACAATTCTGTCAGCATCAGCATTGCCGACAACGACAAGCGCCATATTATGCAGATTATAAAAAGTATTATAGCAGTCGTAAAGAAGCTTGTCCGTAATCTCGGAAATAGACTCTACAGTGCCTGCAATATCAATTCTTACGGGGTGATTTTTATACAAACATCTTAAAAGATTAAATGTGCTCATCCAGCCTGCAACATCATAATACATTGTGATTTCCTGACCAATAATGCCCTGCTCTTTTTCAACGGTTTCCTTTGTAAAATAAGGGTGGGTAACAAAATCAAGCAGAATTCTGAGGCTGTCCTCAAATCTGTCAGAGCACTGAAAAAGATAACAGGTTTTGTCAAACGAAGTATAGGCGTTTGCAGATGCGCCTGTTTCGGCATATCTTGTAAAAGCATCGAGTTCTTCGCTTTCAAAAAGTTTATGTTCCAAAAAGTGAGCAATACCCTCGGGCACTACGGTAAATTCATCACTGTCGCTTCGCTTGAAACGAGTGTCGATTGAACCGTATTTCGTGCCGAAAACTGCATAGGTTGATTTATAATTTTCCTTAGGCATAACAAAAATTTTAAGCCCCGATTTATGGTCAATCTCATAATACTTTTCGCCGAGGGCAGATGATTCAACAATTTTCATTTAGTTTTCCTCCTTGCCGACAAGTCTGTAAACAGTGTCAAGGCTTATAAGATTTGCGCATTCAATAATCTGCTCTTTTGTAACGCTTTTATTTTCAGCAGCACTTTCGGCAGGTGACTTGGTAATTTTATCTGCCATCTGTGAAGTGTACCACACCTCAAGCGATTCGGGCGCATCATAAACAGAATTTATTGCATCCGTAAGCGCCATTTTTGATGAAGAAAATTCATAATCAAAATTGCCTTTTTTAATTTCTTCAATCTGATTTAAAATCTCAGAAACAGCCTTGTCCATATTTTCTTCTTCACAGCCGCTCTGAACGACGATAAAGCTTTTCTGGCGCACATAGCGTGCCGAACAATAATAGCAAAGGCTCATTTTTTCACGTACATTGGCAAAGAGTTTTGAGTAAGGACCTCCGCCGAACACATCGGCAAACGAACGCATTGCAGGGGCGAGTTCACTGTCAGGCGTGATATTGACACGAAATCCCATAACAAGTTTGCCCTGCTTGACTTCCATCTCCTCTTTTACCTCTTTAATTTCGTTTGGCACAGGATTAAAAACAGCGTCAACAGGCGCTTTATAATCACGCTCAACATTACTGAATTTATCAAGCAAAAGCTCTTTAACCTCATGCTGAGATGCATTTCCGACAACGGTAAGCAAAACAAAAGATGTTTTAAGAAGATTTTCCCAAGCGGTTTTAAGACTTTCGGGTGTGGCTTTGTTCACATCTTCTTTCGTGCCGTATCTGTTAATTGCATACGGCTCACCCTCAAACATAATGCTTTCTGTTTTTCTTAAAACATAAGTGCGCTTTTCATTTTCTTCACTCTCGATTTTTTCGATAAGCAAACGTTTCTGCACATCGACACTGTTTTGAGTAAACAAGCCGTTTTCATCAAAATTCGGTTCAAAAAGAAGTGAAAGCAGAAGCGACAGGCATTCCGTTAAAATCTTTTTATCATCAAGTGCAAATCTGTCGTCAATACAGGTGATGCCGAATTTTATAACCTGATTTTCACTGAGTTTGGAAACCGAGGGGCTGAGCACGGCACCGTAAAGCGATGCAAGGTGAGTATTAAGCTCACGCAGTGTTTTAAAAGCATCGCAGCTTTCACAAAGAAGAAGTGAAAGAAGTGCATTTTCAGACGCCGTTTCTTTTTTTAACGGCACAAGCAAAGAGATTGCAAGTTCATTTGTTTTAAACTGAGTTGCAGGAACGAAAATAATATCAATTCCGTTTGCAACGTTTTTTTTCGTAAAATCCGCCATTTTTGACCTCCTGTCGGAAATAGATTTTATCATACAAAGATAAATCCATAATAAAAATATAATACCATAACATTTCCATTATTTCCATATTATATTTAATTTATAAATAAAAATTTACATTAAAGCAGTAAATAAAGCAGTGCCAAAAGCAATTTATGGTCTGCGCCTTCGTGAGATAAAAGAATTACGAGCATAAGAATAATAAAACTCGAATCGGAACCGGGTTCCTTTTCATTTTCATATGCTTTCGCCTTATCCTCTTTAAAAAACTGCTCCGCCTGACGATTTGAGTCCTGCGTTTTCTTTTCTGCCTGCTTTTTGTTATCAGAATTATGATTAACACTCTGATTTCGTGCCGAATTATCTGCACCGATATATGAATTCGCCCTCATCTGCATTTCACGAACTCTTTTTTTAGCCTCCTCGATATCACTTCTTGAAAAATCCGCCATCAGAATAAATCCTTAAGATACGGCAGAATGTCAAAAAGACGCAGAATTTTAATTGCCGTATCTGCCTTTGCCTGATGTTCGGGCGCAAGATGAGGTTTGAGTGCCATTATTAAATCCGTATTTTTATTTGATGCAGAGTTCATTTTGTCAAAAATCGTTTTTGCTTTCATCATCATATTGAAGTCATCAGTATTCAGTCCAAAAGAAGCCAGGGCATTTGAGCCTTGGCCCCGGCTTTGATTCTGTGACTGATTTTTGCTGTTGTGATGCTGATTGTGATTATTTGCAGGCAATTCTGTGTTTTCGGCAGTATTGTCGCCGTCATTTCCTCCTAAAATAGAGGAGGCAACACCTTTTAACATATTTATATCATCTGCCGAAAGGCTTGAAATAATATCATTTAAATTATCCATACACTATTCCTTTAACAAGTTTTTAAGAAGTTCTTTCGCCTGTGGGGTAGAAAGCAGTTTTTCGGTCTGTGATTTGTCAGACAAAACAGATTTTAATTTTGAACTTGCCTCGGCAGAAAGATTTTTATTGATAAAATCATCCAGATTGCCGCCGTCAACAGCCTGTTTCAGTTTTCCGACATCAACACCTGATTTTTTTGAGGCATTTTTCATAATCTTGTTCATATCATTATTATTTAAATTCATTGCAATCCCCTTTCACATACAGTATACTATATAATATGATTTAGGAAGCGGTGATATGAATGAGACTTCTTGTAACATCTGACTCCCACGGCAGAAAAGGCAATTTTTTTGACGTAGCGGAAATGCATATAAATGATACGGATTTATTTATAAATCTCGGCGACTGCAGCAGCGGTGCAGACCTTGAAGATACAAAAATTTATTTCAGAAATAAACTGCGGCTAAACTGCGTGGCAGGCAACTGCGATTTCAGCAGTACAGAACCGTATGTAAAGGTGATTAACTTTGCAGGCAAAAAGGTAATGTTTTGCCACGGGCACACACTTTATGTTAAGCACGGCATTGAAAGATTGGTGCAGGAGGCAAAAAATAACGGTGCAGACATTGCACTGTTCGGGCACACGCACACACCGTTTTATCAGATAATCGACGGCATACACGTTTTTAACCCGGGTGCATTACAGGACGGATGCTACGGTATGATTGATGTTACAGACAGCGGAATTATGTGTATTCACGCAAAAATTTAGGAGTTCAAAATGTTTTTAGACATTGGAAAAATTAGGCTGTATTATGAAAAAACAGGTACAGGAAAGCCGATTATTTTACTGCACGGAAACGGCGAAGACCATAAAATTTTTGACAAAGCAATTCGGATTTTAAAAAATCATTACACTGTTTATGCGGTTGATTCAAGAGATCACGGCAAAAGCGGCAGAGTAAGCGAACTGCATTATGAAGATATGGCAGATGATGTTTACGATTTTATAACTTTGCTGAATCTTGAAAAGCCTATTGTCTACGGTTTCAGCGACGGCGGAATTATTGCGCTTATTCTTGCCGTCAAGCATCAGGATGTTCTTTCAAAAATTATTGTAAGCGGTGTAAATGCCACGCCGAACGGGCTGAAAACTATACACATTCTGACATATAAAATCAGTTACTTATTCCATAAAAATCCCAAAGTAAAAATGATGCTGACCGAGCCGAATATCACGGATAATATGCTGAAAAGCATAAAAATCCCCGCCGTTATCACGGCAGGGAGCAACGATATGATAAGGCAAAGCCATATGAAACATATTGCAGACTGTATACCGAACAGTACATTTACTGTTTTCAAAAACGAACTCCATGGCAGTTACATAGTAAACAGTACCAAAATCGCAGAATTCATATTAAAGCAGGATAATAAATAACGCAATAACAAAACGGTGCGAAAAATCGCACCGTTTTAATTTTCGGGAGGGCACGGAGAATTTGCAATTCGGCAGACCCTTTTGTCTGCTTATGCAAACATTTCCACCTAACAGGGGAGCAACCTCCCCTACATTACGG
>CABUAS010000036.1 GCA_902489595.1 uncultured Oscillospiraceae bacterium
TAATAATAAAATATTGAATATTTTGTTAAGATATGCGATAATATATTAATTAATTTTAGGAGAAACCGAATTATGACTGATAATGAAAGACTTGCGGGGCTTTTATTTCCCGATATAGATAAAACGCCCGATTATTATGAAAACCTTTTTCCGCAGAGAAATTTAAAGGAAGGCGCCAAAGTTACACGTTTTGCACCGAGCCCTACAGGCTTTTTGCATTTCGGCAATCTTTTCACCTGTGTTACGGCATACAAAACCGCCAAGGATTCCGACGGAGTTTTCTTCGTGAGAGTTGAAGACACCGACCAAAAAAGAAAGGTTGACGGTGCGATTGACATTATGCTGCAGGGACTTTCCGTTTACGGCGTTCAGGCTGACGAGGGCGTTGTTGCCGAAAACAGGGAAATCGGAAACTACGGTCCATATTATCAGAGCCAAAGAAAAGAAATTTATCAGACCTACGCCAAAGCGCTTGTAGAGCAGGATCTGGCATACCCGTGCTTCTGCTCTGCCGAAGAGCTTGACGAAATCAGAACTGCTCAGGAAAACGAAAGCACTAAAGGTTACTGGGGCAAATGGGCAAAATGCCGCAATCTTACTATAGATGAAATTGAACAGAAACTTGCCGACGGCAAAGCCTTTACCTTAAGACTGAAATCACCTGGCAGTCCTGACAAAAAATGCTTTTTCGACGATATGATTAAAGGCAAAATTGAAATGCCCGAAAATGTGCAGGATATTGTTCTGCTTAAATCAGACGGCATTCCGACCTACCATTTTGCACATGCAGTTGACGACCATTTAATGAGGACAACCCACGTATTCCGCGGTGATGAATGGATTTCAAGCACTCCAGTTCATTTGCAGTTATTCCGTGTTTTAGGCTTCAAACCGCCGAAATACGCACACGTTGCACCGATTATGAAGGAAGAAAACGGCGGCAAAAGAAAATTATCAAAGCGCAAAGACCCCGAGGCAGCCGTTTCATACTACATTGAACAGGGATTTCCGCAGGAGAGCGTAAACGAATATATAATGACGATTGCCAATTCCAATTTTGAGGACTGGCGCAGAGCAAACAAAACAGAGCCGATTGAAAAGTTCCCGTTCAGCCTTAAAAAGATGAGCGTTTCGGGCGCACTGTTTGATATGGTTAAACTGACAGACGTTTCAAAAAATGTTATTTCGACAATGACGGCACAGACTGTTTACAATAAAACGCTTGAATGGGCAGAGCGGTACAACGAAAAACTTGCAAGCCTTTTCAAAGCAGACCCCGAATACGCCGTAAACATTCTTAATATCGACCGTGAAAACAAAAAGCCGAGAAAGGACATTGCAAAATGGAGCGATGTTGAAGATTACATCAGTTATATGTATGACGAAACATTTATACCATGCTATGATTTAACAGGCAATGCAACGCCGGAGCTTGCGGCTGAGGTTCTTGAAAAATATATCAATATGCTTGATATAAATGACGACAAAGACGAGTGGTTCGGCAGAATGAAAGACCTTTGTCCGCTTGTCGGCTGCACACCGAATGTTAAAGAATACAAACAAAACCCCGACGATTTCAGAGGTCACGTTGGTGACGTTTCAACCATAATCCGTGTGGCGCTTACAGGCAGAACCAACACACCTGATTTATACTACATCACTGCACTTCTGGGCAAAGAAAGAGTATTAAAACGCCTTTGCAGTGCACTTGAATATTATAAAGGAGAATAAGATATGGATAACGAAGTAAAAGAAATCAAAGAATCCTCAAATTTCATCCACGATTTTATTGACAAGGATTTAGAAGACGGCGTTTATTCAAGAGTTCAGACCCGTTTCCCCCCCGAGCCGAACGGCTATCTGCATATCGGCCACGCCAAGGCTATCTGCATTAATTTCGGCACGAAAGAAAAATACAAGGGCATCTGCAATTTAAGACTTGATGACACAAACCCTGTTAAGGAAGACACCGAATACGTTGACGCTATCAAAGAGGATATTGAATGGCTCGGTTTTAACTGGGACAATCTTTATTTTGCATCTGATTATTTTGATTTCATTTATGACTGCGCAGTAAAACTTATCAAAAAGGGCAAGGCGTTTGTATGTGACCTTACACCCGAACAGCAAAGAGAATACCGCGGCACTTTGACCGAACCCGGCAAAGAAAGCCCTTACAGAAACCGCAGTGTTGAAGAAAACCTTGATTTATTCACAAGAATGACAAACGGCGAATTCCCCGAGGGTTCAAAGGTTCTTCGTGCAAAAATTGATATGGCAAGTCCGAATATGAATATGCGCGACCCGATTATTTACCGTATTATGTACGCACATCACCACAGAACGGGCGACAAATGGTGCGTTTACCCGATGTATGACTTTGCACACCCGCTGTCTGACGCCTGCGAAAAGGTTACGCACTCACTCTGCTCACTTGAATTTGAAAACCACAGACCGCTTTATGACTGGGTTGTAAACGAGTGTATTGACGGCGAAAAGCCAAGACAGATTGAATTTGCAAGGCTGAATCTGAACTACACCTTAACATCAAAAAGAAAATGCCTTAAACTGGTGCAGGACAATATTGTAAGCGGCTGGGACGACCCGAGAATGGCAACCATCAGCGGTATGAGAAGACGAGGCTACCCTGCCGAGGCAATCCGTGATTTCTGCGATAGAATCGGCGTTTCAAAAGCATACAGTGTTGTTGATTTTCCGCTTCTTGAGGCGTGTGTACGTGACCACCTCGGTGCAGAATCAAGGCGTGCAATGGCAGTTATTGACCCGCTTAAACTTGTAATTGACAACTACCCTGATAACAAAACGGAAGAAATTGAATGCGATTATCACCCCGACCACCCTGAATACGGTTCACGCACGATGCCGTTTTC
The DNA here is from genome assembly GCA_902489595.1 of uncultured Oscillospiraceae bacterium. Classification (GTDB taxonomy): domain Bacteria; phylum Bacillota; class Clostridia; order Oscillospirales; family Acutalibacteraceae; genus Eubacterium_R. The sequence goes on from CABUAS010000036.1 coordinate 2,892, forward strand.
AAAGGAACTGTGGATTGAACAGAACGACTTTATGATTGAGCCGATTAAAAAATACAGACGTTTGTTTGTAGGCAATGAAGTACGACTTTACAAAGCATATTTTGTAACCTGCACAGGCTATGATTTGGATGAAAACGGCGAAGTCTGCTGTGTTCACTGCACATATGACCCCGAAACACTCGGCGGTGATGCACCCGACGGCAGAAAGGTTAAAGGCACAATCCACTGGGTTGACGCAAAGGATAACCGCCCTGCCGAAATCAGACTTTATGAACGACTGTTTGATGTTGAAAACCCAAGTGACGAAGACGGCGTAAGTTCATTTGAAGATAACCTCAACCTGAATTCACTCGTAATTGTAAACGGATATGTTGAAAAAGCAATCGCAGACTGCGAAATCGGCGCAAAATACCAATTTATGAGAAACGGCTATTTCTGCAAGGACAAAGACTCAACAGATGGTAACATCGTTTTCAACCGCACAGTCGCCCTGCGTGACAGCTTTAATAAGAAGAACAGTTGATTACAACAAAACGGACAATTGAAATGATTGTCCGTTTATTATTTATACGTTATATATTTTCTGAAATTGCTTTATTTATACGTTCACGAACTTCCGAAAGCCAAGCAGCACTATGCGGATAATCACTGAATGTCAGCGGCTTATCAAGTCCCTGTTCAACGATTGCAAGCGTTTTATCATAACCGATTTTACTTTCAAGCAACTGAAGTGCCCTCATATCCTGAAAAGCGTCATAAAATACGTGAAATCTTGTTGAATCAAGCGGCGTTCTGTCTTCGCCGGGATAAACAACAAAGCTGTCCCCTGCCTGAAATTTTCCGCCTGCATCTGCAACCTCAAACGGATTGATAAGTTTCTTTGAAAACTGAGTATAATAAAAATTGTATCCCCAGTGCAGAAAACCTTTCACTTTATACTTATACATCTGAAGTCCGAGAACTCTGTTTCGCTCAGGCGGCATTGAGAAAAACCTGTTTGAAACATAATTATTATCCTGTGAACAGCAGTAATAAGTCCACAGCTCCGGAACCTTGCCTATAAACTGATCAACATGATTATTTGCAGGAATCGGGTGTTTAATAATGCCGAGCTTATAAAACGCAAACGCAGAAAGCGCATCAACAATTTTAAAGCCTTTAAAATTATCGGCAATAATTTTTGCTGCTTTTTTATAAGGTATCAGCATACTGAGCGCAGGTTCGTCAGACACGTGAAACAAACACTTTTCACGTATTCCTTTTTTATCAATATAGGCTGTTATAGCCTTTGCAAACTGCCTGATAAACTCTTTGTATTCCCTGCCTGACGCTTTCGTTTTCCAGCCGAAAATCTGTACCAACTCGCCGTTTTTCTCAGCAATAATTTTAGGTGCGTGGCGTGCGCCCCACTGGGTAAACAAGTGGCTCATTTCAAAATATTTTATACCGCACCTATTACACATTTCTATCCATTTATCAAGTTTATCAAACGCAAAGGAATACTTATTTTTGCCCGTAACCTTAACGTCAACAAGCTGAACGGTCGGGCGTTCCTTGCCCACTTCGGTATCAAGCGGCGGAGTAAACAGAGGTGTTAAAACGCAGTTCATACCGTATTCTACCGCACGGCGAAGGAAATTTTCCACCGTCTGCCAGTATTCAGGCGAAAAAGCCTCAAAGCCGTAATAGCTCATAAGGCAGTCGGTATGAAACCAGTTTGTGAAAATCAAACTTTGCTCAGGCAGTCTGGCGTCAATAACATCAACTGAAATCTCACACTGCTCATCGCCTGACGAAACAGTAATTTTATGCGTGCCTGACGGCAGATTATCATCATTAATCTGAACCCATACGGTATTAAGCCCGTCATATTCGGCAGTAAATTCAGCTGAAGCAAGCGGCAAAAGCAAATCGGGATAATAATCATTTCCGCTCTTAATGCAGTAATCATCTGCATTTTTGCTAACGGTATAGCCGCCTTTAATCATTTTTACATATGAAAAATGCAAACTGCTTTCAATATCGGACTGGACAGAAAACGAAACCTTTTCGCCCTTTTCTGCACTGAAAACAATCTGAAAATCCTTTTTCTCATTTTTAAGCATTGAAAAGCCTTTGCACTCGGCAATATTTTTACTGTTTGCAAACACTTTTTCAAGTGAAGATGCAATAAACATTTTTTTCATACAGATCACCTCTAAATTCATATGTTATCATTTTAACAAAAACGCCCAAATTTGTAAAGCACGACGATAATTTTAATAAAAATAAATATAAACACCCTGTAAACTCTTGCCAATTTGCGCCGTTAGTGGTAAAATATTATGATTAAAAATAAGGATTTTAAAATTTATTGAAGGTGACGAATTTGAGCGAGAGAAAAAATATTAAAAACATAGCAATCATTGCCCACGTTGACCACGGCAAAACAACGCTTGTTGACGAAATGCTTCGCCAGAGCGGTACTTTCCGTGCAAATGAGGTTGTTGACGAGCGTGTTATGGACAGCAATGACCTTGAAAAAGAGCGAGGCATTACCATTTTATCAAAAAATACATCTATTCACTATAAAGACACGAAAATCAATATTGTAGACACCCCGGGCCACGCCGATTTCGGCGGTGAGGTTGAGCGTATTTTAACAATGGTAGACGGCGTTCTGCTGCTTGTTGACGCTTTTGAGGGCTGTATGCCGCAGACAAGATTTGTTCTCAAAAAAGCACTCGGTCTTCACAAAACACCGCTTGTTGTTATCAACAAAATTGACCGTGACGGCGCACGACCTGCCGAGGTTATTGATGAAGTGCTTGACCTTTTCATTGAACTCGGTGCAGACGAAAATCAGATTGATTTCCCTGTTATCTACGCATCTGCAAGAAACGGCTATTCAAGCACCGACCCCGATGTAAGAGAGGGCGATATGCGTCCCCTGCTTGACGCTATTCTTGAAAATATCCCGTCACCGGAAGGCGATGAAAACGGTCCTGCTCAAATTTTATTTTCTTCACTTGAATATGACGAATATGTGGGCAGAATCGGCGTAGGCAGAGTTGAAAGAGGCGTTGTTAAAGTCAACACGCCGTATGTGCTATGCAAGCAGGATGAAAGCAGAGAAAACATCAGAATCACCAAGCTTTATCAGTTTGAAGGGCTTAAAAGAGTGCCCTGCAACGAAGCAACCGTAGGTGATTTAATCTGCGTGGCAGGTATTCCCGACCTTAACATCGGCGAAACTGCGTGCGACCCCGAATGCGTTGAGCCGCTGCCTTTCGTTAAGATAGACGAGCCTACAATCAGCATGAATTTCATTGTAAACGATTCGCCGTTTGCAGGCAGAGAGGGCAAATATGTAACCAGCCGAAACATACGTGAAAGACTTTTCAAAGAGGTTGAAACCAATGTTTCAATGCGTGTTGAAGAAACCGATTCTATGGACACTTTCAAAGTATCGGGACGCGGCGAGCTTCACCTTTCAATCCTTATTGAAACAATGCGACGTGAAAACTATGAATTCCAGGTTTCACGCCCGCAGGTAATTCTCAAAAAAGACGAGCAGACAGGCAAAACGCTTGAACCGATTGAACTTGCAATTATTGAAGTGCCCGAAGAATATGTCGGCACTGTTATGGAAAAGCTCTGCTCACGCAAGGGCGAAATTGAAAATATGGACACACGTTCAACCGGTATGACCCACCTTGAAATCAAAATTCCGTCAAGAGGACTTATCGGCTACAGAAGCGAGTTCCTTACAGACACAAACGGCAACGGCATTATGAACCAGTTGTTCATCGGTTATGAGGAATACAAGGGCGATATTGCGACGAGAACAAGAGGTTCAATCGTTGTTCACGAAACAGGCACAACAACGGGCTACGGTCTTTGGAATACGCAGGACAGAGGCAAGCTTTTCATAGGTCCCGGCGTTGAAGTATACGAGGGTATGATTGTAGGCGAATGTGCTAAAGATGAGGACATTGTATGCAACGTCTGCAAGAAAAAGCACGTTACAAACACACGTGCAAGCGGTTCAGATGAAGCCTTAAAGCTTGTTCCGCCTACAACGCTTTCACTTGAGCAGAGCATGGAATTCCTCGCCGATGATGAGCTGCTTGAGGTTACACCGAAATCAATCCGCCTTCGCAAAACCATTCTTGACAAATCCCTCCGCCTCAAAGCCGAGAGCAGGAAGAAATAAAACAGAATAAAACATAATCGTAGGGAGGGTCTCTGTGCCCTCCCGTTTATTTAATACGGTGCATCAAGAGCGCCGCACCCTACAAAAAATATTCAAGGTGAGCCTATGAACAACTCCGCAGGACTTTATATTCACATACCGTTTTGCAAATCAAAATGCCCGTACTGTGATTTTTACAGTATGAAATACGATAAAAACATTGCACAAAATTATGTTGGCAGACTGAAAAAAGAATTTGAAAAATACCGCGGTGCTGAATTTGACACCGTTTATTTCGGCGGCGGCACGCCGAGCATTCTGCCGCCTGAAATGATTGCCGATATTCTTGACAGCGTGCACAAAAATTTTAAAATTTTGCCCGATAACGAGATAACGGTTGAATGCAATCCGTCAAAAGACCTTGAAAATGACTTCAGAATTTATGAAAGCGTCGGCATCAACCGAGTTTCAATCGGTATGCAGAGTGCCGTTAAAGAAGAACGCCTTGCACTCGGCAGAATTGCAGGCAAGAAAGAGGTTGCAAAAGCCGTTTATGATGCTAAAAGAGCAGGAATTTCAAACATCAGCCTTGATATAATGATCGGCACACCGAAGCAGACAGAGCAGGGCATTGACGAAACGCTTAAATTCGTTCGCGATATGGACATCGCCCATATTTCAGCCTATATGCTGAAAATTGAGCAGGGCACGCCGTTTTACAAAATGCAAAACAAAATTGAATTTCCTAATGAAGATTTTGTCAGCGATATGTATTTGAAAATCGTTGATGAACTTGAAAAAATGGGGCTTCATCAATACGAAATCAGCAATTTTGCCAAAACAGGGTACGAAAGCAGGCATAACACGAAATACTGGAAACTTGCACCGTATCTCGGTATCGGCGCAACGGCATACTCGCTGTGGAACGGCAAAAGATTTCATTATGATAAGGATTTTAATATTATTTTTGACGAAATCAGCAGCACTGACGAAGAAAAAATAATGCTCGGTCTGCGCCTGAAAAGCGGCATAGACCCGAGCATTATAAACAACGATTATCAAAAATATGTTGATATGGGTTATATGGAAATCAGAAACAGCAGACTTTCATTCACGCCGAAAGGTTTTCTGGTTTCAAATACAATATTAAGTGAATTGATATAATCAACGGGAGGGCGCAGAGACCCTCCCCTACAAAAGTAAACAAAAATAATCTCAACCTTAAAAAAAGCACATCGCAATGCAAAAGCAAAACGATGTGTTTTTTAAGAGCAAAATGAATTATACTATTACAAATAACTATCTAAAACATTACTGAGTAAATGATTGCTGCTCAATCAAAGATAATAAGCGGTACATCTTTCTCGTGCAACTCCAAGAATCATTGTCTGTAATCCTACATCATCTGAACTATCAAAAAGCCACCAGTTATAATATCCATCAGATTTTTCTATAATTGGAACGTCTACACCGCCTGCCTTTTCTTTTCCGTATGCATCTTTTTTTGTGCCAATATAAGATATTACATAATCAGCATTACCCCAACTCGCATTATTTAATACCTCCAGTGCATCTTCATTTTTATAAAATCTTGTATTATCATATAATTGTGAAATTTCATAGTAATCTGTTCCAATAAAAAAGAAATCGGATGGGTTGTTCTCAAGTCCATTAATAAAATCTTGAAAATTAATATAACAAACAAATTGAACATCTGTATAACCATACTCTTCTTTTAAAGTTTTTGATATATATTCGTTCTTTGCTTTTATATTATTTTTCAAAATTTCTTCTTCTGACAATGTAGTTTGTTCAGTAGTCGTTGTTGTGGTAGTTACAGTCGTTGTCTCATTTGTCCACATATTTGAACTGCATCCCGACAAAATTAAAAATAAAATTGTAATAATTAATGTCAAAGCCAAAAAGATTTTTTTCATACCATAATTCCTCCTATTTTTTCTTTTCAAAGTATACGACTTTTTCTTGAACTTTAATAGAAAAACCAAGAGCATTGCATTTTTTAGCCAATGCTGAATTATTTAACAAATAATTTGAATCTTTCGGTAATCTTACACCTGTTTTTGTTTCATATTGATTATCCGTCAATGAAAAATTATCTTTTGTTTTGAACAGATAATCTAATTTTTCCAATTTTGGATGCTTACCCATAGCATTTTCTCCTCTTAAAATTTCTTTGCACCTATATAGGTGCAAAATCATATTACCATAAGTCTAAAATATTGTCAAGGACTTTTGTTCCTATATAAGTGCAAAAGCAGGTGGTAATATGAATATAAATTACGAAAAGAAATTAGGAAATAATATAAGAAAAATTCGTGAAAGCAGAAAAATAACACAAGAGCAGTTATCGGCTAAACTTCAGATTAACGGCTGTGATATAACAAGAAGTGCCGTTGCCAAAATCGAGGTTGGGCAACGGCACGTTTATCCTGATGAAATTAAATTGATAAAAGAAATACTGAATGTTTCATTTGATGAAATTTTTTACTGTGATTAAACTGTATTTCTCTGCTGCTTTTTGCGTTTCTGCCAACTGATAAAGCCGAAAAGGTCGTTGACGAGGAAGATTACGAAGCAGATTACCATCGGCACATACTGAATATTTGTGATTGATGCAAGCACCCAGAGAATGATAAGCACCACATCATTTGCCGCACAGGCAACAGCGTAATACGAGCTCCAAAAAGAAAAGCATTCATATACTTACCTTCAAAGACCTAACGGCAAGTATGTGAATGCTTATTTGCATTTTTGCTGCCCGATGGCAGCGTCTTATTAAATTAACGGTATTATAAAATACGCATAGTAAAAAGTCAACAGATTTACGTTAAATTCTCGCTACGCCGTCCTTTTTGGCAGCCTCTGCAACTGCTGATGCGACCGTATCTTTAATTCTTTCATCAAATGCATACGGAAGAATGTAATCTTCATTAAGGTCTTTATCATCAACAAGTGATGCGATTGCATATGCGGCGGCAATTTTCATATTTTCAGTAATAGCGCTTGCACGAACATCAAGAGCACCGCGGAAAATGCCAGGAAATGCAACAACGTTGTTAATCTGATTCGGGAAGTCCGATCTGCCTGTGCCGACGATTTTAGCGCCTGCTGCCTTTGCCTCATCAGGCATAATTTCCGGAGTCGGATTAGCCATAGCAAGCACAATCGGGTCTGCATTCATAGTTTTAATCATATCCTGTGTTAAAACGCCGGGTGCCGAAACGCCGATAAACACATCTGTGCCGACAACTGCGTCTTTAAGGCTGCCCTTTGTCATACCCCGGTTAGTAACCTTTGCAATAGACTCTTTTGATGCGTTAAGATTTTCTCTGCCCTCGTAAATTGCGCCCGTTCTGTCGCAAAGAATAACATCTTTAAGACCGAGCGTCATAAGAAGTTTTGCAATAGCAATGCCTGCTGCGCCTGAGCCGTTGATAACAGCCTTGCACTCGCCGAGCGGCTTACCGGTAAGCTTTGTTGCATTAATAAGAGCGGCTGAAACAACAACGGCAGTGCCGTGCTGATCATCGTGGAAAATCGGTATATCACATCTCTGCTTTAACTTTTCTTCGATTTCAAAGCATCTCGGTGCAGAAATATCCTCAAGATTGATACCGCCGAATGAACCGCTGATATTGTAAACGGTTTCAACAAATTCATCTACATTTTTCGTTCTTACGCAAAGCGGGAATGCATCAACATCGCCGAATTCCTTAAACAGAACGCACTTGCCCTCCATAACAGGCATACCTGCCTCAGGTCCGATGTCACCAAGGCCGAGCACGGCAGTACCGTCTGTAATAACGGCAACCATATTCCAGCGGCGTGTTAATTCCCAGCTTTTATTATAATCCTTCTGAATTTCAAGGCAGGGCTCTGCAACGCCCGGGGTGTAAGCAAGCGAAAGAGCGTCTTTATCATTTACCTTTGCTCTTGCCACAACTTCAACTTTGCCTTTCCACTGCCCATGAAGTTTTAATGATTCTTTACGATAGTCCATAATTGTTCTCCTGTTTGTTTGTTATATTTTATGATGATGTGAAATGCCTCATTGAATTCACGGGAGGGCACGGAGACCCTCCCCTACAAGATTTATTTATACAAAAGCGTTATTGCAAATCCGTAGGGGTCGGAAGATTCCCCCGCAGTGTGGGGGAAATGTCACGTAAGTGACAAAGGGGGACGGCGCTCGTAAAGCGTCCTCGACGACCCGTTTAAAATTATCTTTCAATATGTGCTTTGATATCCTTTTCGGGATACGGAGTATAATTATCCTCCCACGGGAAGGTATAATCAAGACCGAGCTCGTCACGAACTGCGCAGATTTCACCCTGAACAGACTCGTTAATCGGCACACCGCTTGCCTTACGGCTCTGCCAGATATCATACTCTTTTTCGCCTGCTGTATAAATCCTGTCTGCACCCGGCTCTTTCTTTGATGCACGGATTGAACGGAGAATTTCACCTGCCTTGCTTCTGACAAGCTCTTCACCAAGAAAATGATTTGTATCAATCGCAATGAAGAAATGACCGAGATGATACGGTCTGATATTGCCGTTTTCATCTTTTCCGTCAAGGTCTTTGCCGTAACTGCCGTCCTGAAGAACTGCTGAAAGAAGTTCTATAATCATAGCGTAACCATAGCCCTTATATCCGCCGAGAGCCTCACCGATACCGCCGAGAGTCGTAAGAGCAGCCTCGCCCGAACGAATCTTTTTAAGAGCAACGCCCGAGTCACCCTCAACCGGCTGACCGTCAAGACCGATTACCGTTCCAGGGTGAACATCTTCACCGATTCTTGCATAATACTCAATTTTACCGTTCTGTGTGATTGAAGTTGCACAGTCGATAACAAAATCAAACTTCTCATCACTCGGAATGCCGACTGTGAGCGGATTTGTGCCGAACATACCCTCAACACCGAAGGTAGGTGCAACCGACGGGCGTGCATTTGTGCCTGTAAAGCAAATACAGCCCTGCTCAGTTGCCTGTGTTGCATAATAGCCTGCAATGCCGTAGTGGCAGGAATTACGAACGGCAACCATACCGAGACCGTATTTCTTTGCCTTGTCAATAGCCATCTGCATAGCCTTGTAGCCAATAACCTGACCCATACCATTATGACCGTCAACAACAGCAGTAGTTTCTGTTTCCTTAACAATTTCAAAATTTGTTACGGGATTCTGAATTCCTGCCTTGATTCTGTCAAGATAAATCGGCTTGAATCTGTTGCAGCCGTGGCTTTCAATACCGCGCTTATCCGACTCAAGCAGAACATCCGTACAGATTTCGGCATCCTCTCTCGGAATGCCATAGCCGACAAATGCATCCGTAACAAAGTCCGTAATTAACCCCCAGGGGCATATTACCTTTCCCATAGTTTTGTCCTCCATAAAAATTTTATATTAGCGGAAGAGCACAGAGACCCTCCCCTACATTATCTTTCCCAGTTTCTTGAACGTTCAACGGCACGCTTCCAGTTTGAATACATTTCGTTGCGTTTGCCCTCTTCCATAGACGGAACGAAAATCCTGTCAACCTGCCTGTTCTCCTCGATTTCTGCCATATCCTTCCACACGCCTGTTGCAAGACCTGCAAGATAAGCCGCACCGAGAGCAGTTGCCTCACGGTTTACAGGACGGTTTACTTTAACGCCTGTCATATCAGCCTGAATCTGCATCATAATATCGGAAATTGACGCACCGCCGTCAACTCTCAAATCCTTAAGCAGAATTCCGCTGTCATTCATCATAGCTTCAAGAAGATCGGTCATCTGAAATGTAATGCTTTCAAGCACTGCACGGCAGATATGCTTTTTATTAACGCCTCTTGTTAAACCCACCATACAGCCTCTTGCATACATATCCCAGTACGGTGCACCGAGACCCGTGAACGCAGGCACAAAATAAAGTCCGTTTGAATCTTCGACCTGCTCTGCAAATTCATCACATTCAGCGGCATTTTTAATAAGTTCAAGTTCATCACGAAGCCATTTAATAACAGAGCCTGCGTTGAATGCCGAACCCTCTAAATCATATGTAATCTTACCGTCAACGCCCCATGCGATGCCTGTAAGAAGATTTGATTTTGAATTAATACGCTTATCACCTGTGTTCATAAGCAGGAAACAGCCTGTACCGTATGTGTTTTTTGCCTGACCCTCATCAAAACAGCCCTGACCGAAAAGTGCACCCGGCTGGTCGCCGATAGCACCTGCAATCGGAATGCCTGCAATTTCCTCCATACCCGGGAATTTGTGACACTTGCCGTAAATACAACTTGACGGCTTAACCTCGGGCAGCATACACATAGGAATGCCGAGTTTTTCGCAAAGATACGGATCCCACTGAAGCTTATCAATATCAAAAAGCATTGTTCGGCAGGCATTACTGTAATCTGTAACGTGAACCTCACCGCAGGTTAAATTCCATATCAGCCAAGTATCAACAGTGCCGAAAAGAAGTTCACCTTTTTCCGCTCTTTCCCTTGCACCCTCTACATTATCAAGAATCCACTTGATTTTGGTTGCAGAGAAATAAGCGTCTATCAGAAGTCCCGTAGTTTCCTTAACATAGTCGCCGAGGCCCTCTGCCTTTAATTCTTCGCAGTATTCGGCAGTACGCCTGCACTGCCACACAATAGCATTATAAATAGGCTTGCCCGTTTCTTTATCCCAAACGATTGTGGTTTCACGCTGATTTGTAATTCCCATTCCGGCAATGTCTTTAGCGTCGACTTTGCCCTGCCTTAAAACATTAAGAATTGCCTGCATCTCGGAAAACAGGATTTCATTGGGGTCGTGCTCTACCCAGCCGTTCTTCGGATAATACTGTTCAAACTCGGTCTGAGCCTTTGCAACGATTTCACCCTTTTTGTTGAAAATAATTACTCTGGAGCTTGTAGTTCCCTGATCCAAGGCCATTACATATTTTTCTGACATAAAATCTCCTCCGTTTTTACCCCTAAAAATAAAGAATCAAATACAATTAAAAGAGCAAGTATAAAACTTACTCTTTATATTTTAATATTTTTATTACACTATGTCAATCGTTAAAGCAGTAACAATGTCTGTTTTTTCTAAATTTTGCTTTCAATATAGTCAACAATGTCTGCAACTGTTTTAATATTTTCAATAACCTCGTCAGGTACTTCAATTCCGAATTCATCTTCAACACTCATTACAATGTCGATTGAATCAAGGCTGTCTGCGCCGAGATCATCAACAAGTTCACTGTCCATTGTAATATTGTTTTTGTTTTCAATATCAAGCTGTTCTGCTAAAATATCAACAATTTTTTCAAATACCATAAATAATACACTCCCAAAAATTAATTGTAAGCGCACGAGAAAACAATCAACCGTCCTTCTCTTGCGTATCTTTCTATATTATGCTATCATATTATAAAATTTATTTTAAGTTGTCAATATGATGAGGTAAAAAAATGAAAACTTTTGCACTTATAGGCTATCCGCTTGGACACTCTATGTCACCTGTAATACACAGAGAACTGATGAAAACTGCAAAAATTGAGGGCAGTTACGAATTAATTGAAATTGCGCCCGAAAATCTTGCCGACAAATTTGAAGAGTTAAAAAAGTTTGACGGTTTTAATGTAACAATTCCGCACAAAATCAACATTATTCCTTTTCTTGACAAAGTAAATGAGCGTGCAGAACTGTTCGGTGCAGTAAACACTGTTAAAGCAGGCGAAGAAACAACGGGATACAACACGGATTGTTTCGGATTTTTAAGAGCGCTTGAAATGGCAGATATTAAACTTAAAGGCAGCACGCTTGTATGCGGCGCAGGCGGCGTGGCAAGAATGTTTGCATTTGAATGCGCACTTGCCGACTGTGATTTAACCATCGCCGTAAGGGATGACGATTTAAGCGCAGGAAATAAAATAAAAGATGAAATCAAATCAAAACTCGGCAAAAGCGCAGATGTTATAAGGCTCAGCGAAGTTTCAGACGGCTATGACCTTATTATAAACGGCACGCCGCTCGGTATGCACCCGAATGTAAACACCTGTGTTCTTCCCGAAGAAATTATTGCAAAATCAAAGGCTGTGTTTGACGCAGTTTACAACCCCGAAGAAACATTATTTATTAAGTATGCAAAAAAAGCAGGATTAAAATACTCCAACGGACTGCCGATGCTTGTATGGCAGGCAGCAGTTGCCGAAGAAATCTGGTTTGACGCCGATTTCACATTTGAAGATATTGAAAGAGTTATAGAAATCACTAAAAAGGAAATGAAAAAATAATGAATATTGCACTTTGCGGTTTTATGGGTTCAGGCAAATCACGAATAGGCAGAGAACTTGCCGAAATTACAGGAAGAAAACTTGTTGACACAGACGAACTTATTGAAAAAGAACAAGGCGTGCCCATTTCACGGATTTTTGCCGAGCACGGCGAAAATTATTTCAGAGAACTTGAATTTGAAATGTGCAGAAAAACTGCCGATATGAAAGACGCAATTATATCAACGGGCGGCGGTGCTATGACTTTTCAGCGCAATGTGCAGGCAATCAAAAAGGGTGCTGTTGTTGTTTTTCTTGACACCGACTTTGATATTATATGCAAAAGAGTGGGAGATGCCTCTACCCGACCTCTTTTCAAAAACAGAGAAAACGCAAAAAAACTTTTTAATGAGCGAAGAGAAAAATATATTGCCGCATCAGACATAATTATAAACGGCAATCAGCTCCCTGCAAAAGTTGCCGCCGAAATTATAAAACAGTGCGGCATAATCTGCAAATAATATTAAATATTGAAAAAAACATTTTAATGTGGTATAATGACAGAGTTTTGTTGGGTAATCCAAATTATTATTAAATTTCGGGAGTCCAAAAATGGCTGATTCTGCAAAAAAAGAGGCATCTCATTTTATAGAGATGTTCGGTAAATATAAAAATCTGCTTTCTGAACTTACAAGAAAAAATGTTAAACTGAAATACCGTGATTCGTGGCTCGGAATTCTTTGGAGTTTTATTCAGCCGCTTTTAACAATGATTGTTTTAACGGTTGTATTCGGCAATATATTCGGCAGTCAAAGGGCAAATATAACTTGTTACCCTGTTTATCTTTTTACGGGACGGCTGCTGTTTGAATTTTTCACGCAGTCTACAAAGCGTGCACTGACCTCATTCAGAAGCAACGCACCGATTATAAAAAAGGTTTATGTGCCTAAATATATGTACCCTGTTTCGGGTATACTTTCAAACTTCGTAACCTTTTTGATTTCAATTCTGTGCTATATCTGCGTATGGATATTCTTTAAATGCACAGGGCTGCGAGGCGGTGCTGATCTTGAAATAAGCTGGTATGCACTGCTGCTCTTCATTCCGATGGCTATACTGCTGATTTTCGTTACCGGCGTTGGTCTTATTCTTTCGGTACTTCAGGTTTATTTCAGAGATATTGAGTATATATGGGATGTTTTCTGCACACTGCTTTTCTACTGTGTTCCGATTATTTACCATATTGACACAATTACAACGGGATGGACACACAAAATCATCGAAATTATACCGCTGTATTCAATGATAGAACTGTTCAGAGACTGTGTTCTGTATTCAAGACCGATGGATGCAAATATGCTGATATATTCACTTATATGGGCATTCGGCACACTGTTTATCGGTATTCTGATTTTCCACAAAAAGAGCGACGATCTTATTTTCCATTTATAATTATCTATAATTGCAAAGAGCCTGCCGTCTGCACGGTAGGCTCTTTCGTTTACAGTTTATTTTCTTCTTCGTATTCCTTTGAAAATTCAACATTTATATCATCGGGAATCGGAATGCCCATTTCAGTTCGTGTATCGGGCTGAACGGTGGGATTGCTGATATTAACCGCATATTTGTTTGTTACAGACGGATTTAAACGATATTTCTTTTTATAACTGCCCTCAGGACTGCTGACAGCCTTATTGAATTTCAGTGATTTGTTCTGCTTGCCCACCCTGTGAAAACTCCTTTGCCACTTGTTTTAAATCCTCTAAACTGTTGATTTTTGCTCCGCTCATAATAATTGTAGACTTTAAATTTTCCGGAAGTGAATTGAAATATGAATTCATTTCAGGTGTTAAATTAAATAAATCAGGCATAGCTCATACCTTCCTTTCTTAAAATCATTAATATTATGTGCAGTAAAAGTTAAGATAAAATAAAAAA
>CABUAS010000037.1 GCA_902489595.1 uncultured Oscillospiraceae bacterium
ATCGTTTATATGTTGACTTGTCGTATTCTGTGTGTTACTATATATAGCGGTGTATTAATAAAAGTAATACAGTTGTAAGGAGTTATGATTTAATGAAAAATATTCTCGAATTTCTTGAACATAACGGCAGAGTTTTTAAAGATAAAGTTGCCTTTAAAGACATTAACAGTGAATTGACCTACGGTGAATTGCTCAGCAGTTCAAAAGCGGTCGGCACTGCTTTGTCATCTCTTGGCACTAAAAACAGACCCGTTGCTGTTTATCTTGATAAGGGCGTTAATGTGCTTACGGCAATGTTCGGCATTGTTTACAGCGGAAATTTTTATGTTGTGATTGACAGCGAAATGCCCGTCCCCCGAATTAATGCAATCTTTGAAACGCTCAGTCCTATTGCTGTTGTTACAGATGAAAAACATATGGAAACGGCGAAAACACTTCTTTTTGACGGACAGGCTTTTGATATTGACGCTTTGTCAGAAACAGAGATTGATGACTTGGTTCTTTCAGAAATCAGAAACGTTCAGATTGATACAGACCCTCTATATGCGCTTTATACATCAGGCTCAACGGGTGTGCCGAAGGGTGCAGTCGTCAGCCATAAAGCAGTCATAGCTTATTCCGAGTGGTCAAGCAAAACATTTAATATAACAAGCCAAACCGTTTTCGGAAATCAGACTCCGTTTTATTTTTCAATGTCTGTTACCGATATTTATTCAACGCTCAGAACAGGCGCAGAACTTGTAATTATTCCGAAAACTTATTTTTCATTCCCGATTAAACTTATTGAATTTCTTAATGAAAATAAGGTCAATACTATTTATTGGGTGCCGTCGGCGATTTCTATTGTCGCAAACCTTAAATTGTTTAAATTTGCAAAACCTCAGTACCTTAAAAAAGTTCTTTTCGCAGGTGAGGTTATGCCTACAAAGCAGCTAAATTACTGGATAAATAATCTCGACAGCGATATTCTTTATGCAAATCTTTACGGGCCTACCGAAACAACCGATATATGCACATATTATGTTGTAAACAGGCAGTTTTCAGATGATGAACCGCTCCCGATCGGCACACATTGTGACAACTGCGATGTTGTAATTGTAAATGATAAAGGTGAGCCTGCAAAAGTTGGTGAAGAGGGCGAGCTTTTTGTAAGAGGCTCATTCCTTGCAAACGGGTATTATAATAATCCTGAAAAAACGGCAGAGGCTTTTGTTCAGAATCCGCTTAATTCGTCTTACCCCGAACTTGTTTATAAGACGGGCGATCTTGTCCGTGAAAACGAGTTCGGCGAGATAATGTATATAACAAGAAAAGATTTTCAGATTAAGCGTTCCGGTTACAGAATTGAACTCGGCGAAATCGAAACGGCAGTAAGTTCGCTTGAAAATATAGAAGAAAATGCCTGTGTATTTGACAGCGATAATGATAAAATAATTCTGTTTTACTGCGGCAGAAAAGTTGACGACAGTATGATTAGAGAATGTATTTCTTTGAAACTTCCGCCTTACTTTATGCCCGATAAATTTGTTAAATTAAGGCAGATGCCGCATAATCAAAACGGTAAAATAGACAGAAAAAATTTAAAAACATTAATTAATAATTAATATTAAGGAGTAATAAAAATGGAAGAACTTATTGAAATTTTGGAGAATTTAAAACCCGGCGTTGAATTCAGCGCAGACACAAGGCTGATTGATGAAAAGATTTTTGACAGCCTTGCCATGATTTCACTTGTAGCAGAACTTTCAGACGAATTTGCAGTTGAAATTACCGCTGTTGATATTGTGCCTGAAAATTTTGAAACTCCTGCCGCTATCTGGTCAATGATTGAAAGACTTGCTGAAGAGGACTGATAAATGAGTTATACCTCCTTTGCATTTTTTATTATCTATTTCGGAATAACTTATCTTTTATATTCCGTAATTCCGCAGAAATTTAAATGGTGTGTTCTGCTTGTCGGTTCATTTGCATTTTACACCGTAGCAGTAAAGGGGCATATACTTTTCATTATTATATCGTCTGTCATAATATGGGCGATAGGTCTTGCCCTGCAAAAACTGAACGATGATTTTAAAGTTAAGAAAAAAGGACTTGCAATACCTGAAAGAAAGGTTCTGAAAAACAAGTATAAAAACTACAAAACGGCAGTTTTAATGCTTGGTGTTATTCTTAACATCGGTATTCTTTTTGCGTCAAAATATTCGGGCTTTTTTGCTCACAGTATTAACGCTGTTTTCAATACCGATTTTCATAAATTGCATATTATTCAGCCTATGGGTATTTCTTTTTATACTCTGCAGGCTGTAAGTTATATTACCGATATTTACCGCGGCAGGTTCAAAGCCTGTAAAAATCCATTTAAAACGGCTCTTTACCTGTCGTTTATGCTTACCGTTGTTGAAGGACCTGTTGCAAGGTTTGACCAACTCGGCACTCAGCTTATTGAGGGCAGAAGGTTTGATTATAATACATTTGTTCGCGGCGTGTGGCGTCTTTTCTGGGGTATTTTCAAAAAGGTTGTTGTTGCTGACCGTGCTGCAATCTTTGTAAATACGGTTTATAATCACCCTGAGGATCACGGCGGCACAATTATGGTTGTTGCAACGCTCTTTTATACCCTTCAGCTGTATTGTGAATTCTCAGGCGTTATGGATATTGTATGCGGCCTCGGTGAAATGATGGGTATTGAAATGCCTGAAAACTTCAATCGCCCGTTCTTTGCAAAAAGCATTAATGAATTCTGGCAGAGGTGGCATATCAGCCTCGGACAGTGGCTCAGGGATTATATCTTTTATCCGATTTCGCTTTCAAAGCCGTTTATGAGCCTTACCAAAGCAGCAAGAAAAAAGTTCAATCCATATTATGCAAATCTTATACCTACTGCCGTTGCATTGTTTTTCGTCTGGTTTGCAAACGGTTTCTGGCACGGCTCGGGAATAAGATACATAGTTTACGGACTTTATTATTATGCACTTATGATGCTTGGTCTGTTCTTTGAACCTTTGTCTGATAAGTTCTGCAAAGCAGTAAAGATTAACAGAAAGTCAAAGGCTTTCGGCGTTTTTCAGATGCTCAGAACATTTGTAATCGTCAATTTCGGCATGCTTATTTTCAGGGCAGACGGTCTGCGCCGTGTATTTTATATGACAAAGAAAATTATTCTTAATCAGGATTTTTCTGTGCTGAAAATAGGCGCAGATAACGGTATCGGTCTTGATTTTAAGGATTATGTGATTATTCTTATAGGCACTCTTGTTATATTTATCGTCAGTGTTCTTAATGAGAAAAATATCAGTGTCCGCGATAAAATACTCAGCTTGAAATTTCCAATTCGTTTTATTCTGCTGATGCTCTTTATTATTCTTATAATATTTATCGGTGCATACGGTGTAAATTACGGTGTGCAGGATTTGATTTATGCTAATTTCTAAGGTGATTTGGTGACATATGGAAAGAGAAAAAACTAAATTATTATCTAAACAAGATGTAAAAAGTATAGTTAAGGTGTTTTCATTTGTGCTTGTGCTCGCCTTGATTCTCGAGGTATTTTCGCTTGGCTCATTTTCTAAAATGAACGCAATGACATATAAAAATCATTACTCAAAAACTTACAGCTTTCTTGCCGAGCCTGATAATACGGTTGATATTGCAGGCATCGGCAGCAGTGATTTGTATTCGGCTTTTGTGCCTATGCAGGTGTTTGAAAATTACGGCTATACAAGTACAGTCATTTCAAGTCCTCATCAGACTACTGTTGAATCTTTCGGTTTTATGAAAGATATGCTTAAAACCCAGTCGCCTAAAGTTATCATTATCGAAACCGATATGCTTTACGAAAATGCACCGAAATTTAACGGTAAAGCAGTTACCGAAAAGAAATTCGATAATGTAACGGCAAAGGTAAGTGCATTTTTTGATAATTTCAGCGCTGAGCGTTTTGAAGATGTGGTTACATCTCATTACAGCGTATTTACTTTTCACGATAAATGGAAAGATTTTAATCTTTTAAAACCTCATAATCCGTTTAAGAGCGAAACATTTAAAACTTGTGACCACGGCTATAATTTCAATGACAGTGTAAAGCCTGCCGATGTTAACGAAAAAATGAAAAAAACTGATGTCACAGAGCCGATTCCGAGTGAAGATCTTACTTATCTCAGAAAGATGATAGATACCTGCAAGGATAAAGGCATCAAGGTTTTTCTTGTTGAAATGCCGACGCAGTATTCATGGACTTATGCAAGGCATAACGCAGTTCAGGCTTATGCAGATGAAAACGGTTTGAAGTTTATAGATTTCAATCTTATGTTTGACGAAATCGGACTCGATATAAAAAAAGATTACCGTGACGGCGGTGACCACCTCAATTATTTCGGCGCGTCAAAAACAACAACTTATCTTTTAGATTATATTACTGCCGAATACAGTTCAATTCTTACCGATAAAAGAAATGACCCTTCGTTTGATTACTGGAAAGAAAGCAATAAAGAATTCCGTGAAAAATACAAAATTGAGGAACTCCTCGAAAAACGCCGCCAAGGCTTAAAATGATATAAAAAACACCATTCTTTTGAATTTGAATGGTGTTTTTTGCTGCCGCTTATTAAGTTTTATTTTTTATTTCCAATAGTTCTTTTTCATTTACATATGCGGATAATGCACCGACGGCGGTTACTGCCTTGCCGCCTGTGATATTGCCGAATTCTATGCAGTCTTTCAGATTGTAATCGTGAAACAGACCGTATGTAAATCCTGCCAAAAATGCGTCGCCTGCGCCTGTGCTGTCAACATTTTTGTATTGCTCAAGACTTGGGCAGAAGAAATATTCATCTCCGTCAATACCGATGCATCCGTCTTTGTCAACCTTAACAACAACCTTGTCAAAGTATTTTTTCAGAGCATAAGCCGCATCTTTTGCATTATTACAGCCAGTAATTTTTAAGGCCTCTTTCTGATTCGGCGTGTAATAATCTGCAACAGATAATAACTCACTGTATTTTTCAAATGTCAGATTATCGTCCCAGCCCATATCAAGCACCATAACTGTGCCTTCGCTCTTTAGTTTTTTATAAACATCAAGAAAGCCGCCGGGCGACATCAGGCATATTTTTGCTCCTTTTGCAATATTGTAAAATTCTTCTTTTGACTTATCATCGGGTTCTATTGAGCCCTTGCCGTAAGTGATAAAACTTCTGTCGTTTTTCAGAATTATTGCCGAGGTAATATTCAGCGGAATATCACTGCCTTTGTAAAGGTTTACGGGTGAAACATTGTTCTTTTCAAACTGTTCTTTTGCATAAGTTGAAAACATATCATTTCCGAGTTCAGTTGCGATTCTTGCATCAATTCCGAGCCTGCCGAGATTTATCAGCGTTGCAGGCAGACCGCCTCCGAGTTGCAGCGAAAAACTGTCTGTGTAAACTTCTTCGCCCACATCGGGAATTTTGGGCACATTTTCATATAAAAGGTCAATGTTCGTTGCACCTGCGCCTGCTATAAATGCCATTATTTCCACTCTCCCGTATATTCTTTGTTCAGCTTAAAATACTTCTCGGCAATTTTTTTTGCAAGGCTGTAACTGTTTACAAGCGGGTGCAGTGTCAGCGCCTCGATTGCCTTTTGCTTGGATTTTGTTCTTATTGCCTCGCTTGAAAGCCGTTCGTAAATTTTAACCCTTCTGATAAGTTCAAGGTTTTGCTCGTCAACTTTTCCGAAATGATGCGGGTGTGCACCGTCTTTGTCTATCGTGCAGGTAATTTCAACAACATCGTCGTCCAAAAGCCCGTCAACAGCGCCACAGTTCGGAACGCACAAAATCATATCGTCTGTGGTGCCTTTCTGCATTATTTCGATGTATTTCAGCGCAACGCCTGCGTAGCCGCCTGCGTCTTTTTCGTAAATATCAAAACTCCACGGCTGGGTGCGGCGAACACCCGTCTCGCTTGCCATATAATTTGCCTCTCTGATGCCGTACCAGTGTTCAAAAGTTTTGAGGGCAGTTTCAAAATCATTGTCAATATCAATATTTTCAAGTGCCTTTGTCATCTCTTTGTTGATTTCGCAGATTTGTTCGCCTCTTGTTTTGCCTGCTTTTAAAATATTTTCAACAGCCTCTTCACGATAGTAGAAATAGTAAAGATATTCATTCAGAATTGATTTTCTCGATTTAAGTAAATCTTTTTCAAAATATCTCATATCCGTATCGGTATATGCCTGTTCATTTTCAATCAGTTCATCAAGAATTTCTCTGCCGTTCATTGTGATTGATTTGAAATATGAAAGGTGGTTAAGTCCGTAAATTTCGCCTTTTGCCGAACCCTCGTGAGCACCGTATAATTTCTCAAAGGTTCTCAGCATACCGCTCGGTGCGTCGCATATGCCGTATGTAAAATTATAACCCATATCACGCAGTGTCTGGCTTACAACGCCTGCCGGATTTGTGAAATTGAAAACCTTGCAGTTTGGTTTTGCATATTTTTTGATAAGTTCACAGTACTGTGCAAGCGCCGAAATACTTCTCATTGCAAAAGACAGTCCTGCCGCACCTGTCGTTTCCTGACCGAGTACACCGCAGTCAAGTGCAATGCGTTCGTCACGTACACGCATATCATCACCGCCGACTCTGATAGTGGTTATTACATAGTCAGCGTCTGTAACTGCATCTTTTGCGTTTGTTGTAAGCTCAAATTCAAGCTCGGGGCATAGAAGAAAAGAAACTTTTTTTGCCATTTTGCCGTATATGTTCAGCTTTTTTTCATCATTATCCATAAATACGAGTTGGTCTATTTTAAGTTCTTTTGCTCTTTGTGCAATGCTTTTTGCAAGAAACATTGAGCGAACTCCGCCGCCTCCGATAACAGTTAATTTCATTTTTGGTACCTCAGAATTATTTTGTCTATAGTGTATAAAAGTTTTTATTTATAATCAATAAAATTCTATTCTTTGTAATAATTTTGTAATTGACTTGAATGTTTGTTTCATATATAATAGTTGAGATAACGAAAGGCTGGTATTTCTTATGACTTTGCTTATTAAGAATGCCCGAGTGTATAAGGGCGGAAAATTTGAAAAGTCTGATGTTCTTATAAAGAACTCAAAAATACATTCCCTTGGTATCTCCATTTCTTGTGATGGGGCAGATCGTGTTTTTGATTTTATGGATAAATATTTTTTATTTCCGGGTTTTGTAGATGTGCATGTGCATTTACGACAGCCCGGTTTTTCTTATAAAGAAACCATAAAAACGGGCACAATGGCTGCTGCAAAAGCGGGTTATACCGCTGTTTGCCCGATGCCGAATCTGAACCCTGCACCCGATAATGCCGAGAACCTGAAGGTTCAGACTGATATTATTGAAAAAGATGCCGTTATTGATGTTTTTCCTTTCGGAACAATTACGAAAGGCAGAAAAGGCTGCGGCGAATGCGTCGATTTTGCTTCGCTTAAAGACAGCGTAATCGGTTTTTCCGACGACGGCTGCGGTGTGCAGTCTGAAGAACTTATGAAAGAGGCTATGCAGAAATGTGCGTCACTCGGTGCAGTCATTTCGGCACATTGTGAGGTAAATGATTTGCTTCACGGCGGTTATATTCACGACGGCGAATACTGCAAAGCCCATAATCATAAAGGAATTTGCAGTGAGAGCGAATGGGCGCAGATTGAGCGTGACTGTAAGCTTGCAGAAAAGACAGGCTGTCAGTATCACGTGTGCCATATTTCAACTAAAGAAAGCGTTGATATTATCCGCAAAGCAAAAGCACGGGGCGTAAATGTTACGTGCGAAACAGGTCCGCATTACCTTACAATGTGTGATAATGATTTGCAGGAGGACGGCAGATTTAAGATGAATCCGCCCCTGCGTTCTAAAGAAGATATGCTGGCGCTTATTGATGGTGTTAAAGACGGCACGATTGATGTTATCGCTACCGACCATGCTCCGCACAGTGCCGATGAAAAGGCGAGGGGGCTTACCAAAAGCGCAATGGGAGTTGTCGGTCTTGAAACTGCTTTTTCCGTGCTTTATACAAAGCTTGTTGAAACAGGCGTTATAACGCTTGAAAAGCTTGTCGATACGATGAGTGTCCGTCCGAGAAAAATTTTCGGAATAGAGGGCGGTAAAATTGAAGTCGGCGAAACGGCGGATTTGTGCGTATTTAACCCCGATAAAGAGTGGGTTGTAAATCCCGATGATTTTGTGTCAATGGGAAAAGCAACGCCTTTTGAAGGATGGAAACTTAAAGGCGAAAATCTTTTGACTATATTGAGAGGAGAGATTGTTTATGAAGCCATTTAACAAAAAAATTGTTCTCGAAAACGGAACGGAGTTTTACGGCTGGGGATTCGGTGCTGATAAAGAAGCCATAAATGAAATTGTGTTCAACACATCTATGGCAGGCTATCAGGAAATTATTTCCGACCCGTCATATACAGACCAGATGGTTTGTATGACTTATCCGCTTATCGGAAATTACGGAATGACTGACGAGGATTATGAAACAAGAGTGCCCACAATGGGCGGCCTTATTGTAAGAGAATATAACGATTTGCCGTCAAACTTCCGTTATACAAAAACACTCAGCGAGGTTCTTGTTGAGTATGATATTCCTGCAATCAGCGGAGTGGATACGAGAAAAATTACAAGAATTATCCGTGATGAGGGCAGCCAGAAAGTTATAATCTGTGATGCCGATGTTCCTCTTGAAGATGCTTTAAATAAAGTTCGTGAATATGTAATTCCGAATGATATGGTAAGCCGTGTCAGTTGTAAAAAGCGCTGGTATTCAAGAACACCTAACCATAAATATGATGTTGTTGCAATAGACTGCGGCATTAAACTGAATATTGTTCGCAAGCTGAATGAAAAAGGCTGTAATGTTACGGTTGTGCCTTATAATACAACGGCAGAAGAAATTATGAAAATGAATCCTGACGGGCTGTTTCTTTCAAACGGTCCGGGCAACCCCGAAGATGTTCAGCCTGTAATCAACGTTGTAAAAGAGCTGAACGGCAAACTGCCGATTTTCGGTATCTGTCTCGGTCATCAGATGATTTCACTTGCGCTCGGTGCAAAAACTTTCAAAATGAAATTCGGTCACAGAGGCGGCAATCACCCTGTTATGAATATGGAAACAGGCAAAATTGAAATTACATCCCAAAATCATTCCTATGCGGTTGATGTTGATTCTTTAAAAGATACACCGCTTGAATTAACACATAAAAACCTGCTTGATAATACGGCAGAGGGTGTAGAGTGTATGGATAAGAAAATCTTTTCCGTTCAGTATCACCCTGAAAGTGCACCCGGTCCGCAGGACAGTGCCTATCTTTTTGATAAGTTTATCTCATTAATGCAGAAGGGAGAGGAATAATATGCCAAAGCGCACAGATATACATAAAATACTTGTAATCGGTTCAGGTCCTATCGTAATCGGACAGGCTGCCGAGTTTGACTATTCAGGTACACAGGCGTGTCTTTCTCTTCGTGAAGAGGGTTATGAGGTTGTCTTAATCAACTCAAATCCTGCAACAATTATGACCGATACAGATATTGCCGACAAGGTTTATATGGAACCTTTGAATCTTGAATACGTTGCAAGAATTATCCGCCATGAAAGACCCGATGCCATTCTTCCGTCACTCGGCGGACAGACAGGTCTTAACCTTGCGGTTCAGCTTGCCAAAAAAGGCGTTCTTGAAGAATGTGATGTTGAAATTCTCGGAACACGCTTTGAGGCAATAGAAAGAGCAGAGGACAGGGAACTGTTTAAAGACCTCTGCGAAAAACTTGGCGAACCCGTTCTTCCGTCTGATATTTGTAATGACCTTGAAGACGGTCTGCGTATTGCAAAGGAAATCGGTTATCCCGTTGTTTTAAGACCTGCTTTCACACTCGGCGGCACAGGCGGCGGTTTTGCCGATAATGAAGAAGAATGCCGTTTAATGCTCAAAAATGCGCTTGCACTTTCACCTGTTCATCAGGTGCTTGTTGAAAAGAGCATAAAGGGTTACAAGGAAATCGAATACGAAGTAATGCGTGACGCTAACGATACGGCAATCACAATCTGTAATATGGAAAATATCGACCCTGTAGGTATTCATACAGGCGACTCAATCGTTGTTTGTCCGTCACAGACTCTTACAAATAAAGAATATCATATGCTTCGTGATTCTGCGCTGCGCATTATCCGTGAACTTGAAATAGAGGGCGGCTGCAATGTTCAGTTTGCACTTGACCCTCATTCCTTCCAGTATTATCTTATCGAAGTTAATCCCCGTGTATCACGTTCATCTGCGCTTGCGTCAAAAGCGTCGGGTTATCCGATTGCAAGAGTTTCCGCTAAAATTGCAGTAGGTATGCACCTTGATGAGATTCAGATTGCAAATACTCCTGCATCGTTTGAGCCTACGCTCGACTATGTGGTATCCAAAATTGCACGTTTCCCGTTTGATAAATTTGCAGATGCAAATAACAGCCTTAATACGCAGATGAAAGCGACCGGCGAAGTTATGGCAATCGGCAGAACACTTGAAGAAAGTCTTTTAAAGGCAGTCCGTTCGCTTGAAACAGGTGTGTGCCACCTTTATATGAAAAAGTTTGATGGCTATACTGCCGATGAGCTCCTTGATTATATCAGAATAGGCACAGATGACAGAATTTATGCCATAGCTCAGTTAATCAGGCTGAATGTTGATTTAATTCATATCTATAATGCTACTAAGATAGATATGTTCTTTATAGAAAAAATTAAAAATATAGTTGAATTTGAAAAAACACTCAAAGCAAATATTGACGATGTTGAAACCCTTAAAGATGCTAAAAAAATGGGCGTTTCAGATAAATACATCGGTATGTGCTGGGGCAAAAACGAGGCGGATATTTTTAAACTCAGAAAAGAAAATAAAATATTCCCTGTCTATAAAATGATTGATACCTGTGCATCCGAGTTTGATTCCTATGTGCCTTATTTCTATTCAACTTATGAAGAAGAAAACGAAAGCATAGTATCAGATAAAAAGAAAATTATTGTTCTCGGTTCAGGTCCTATCAGAATCGGACAGGGCGTTGAGTTTGACTATTCCACCGTTCACGCTATCTGGTCAATCCGTGATGCAGGATATGAGGCTATTATTATCAATAATAACCCTGAAACAGTTTCTACAGACTATACAACGTCGGACAAGCTGTATTTTGAGCCTCTCACTGTTGAAGATGTAATGAACATAATTGAACTTGAAAATCCACTCGGTATTGTTGTATCGCTCGGCGGTCAGACGGCAATTAACCTTGCACCTCCGCTTGATGCGCTCGGCGTGCCGATTATCGGAACAGATGTTAAAGCAATCGACAAGGCAGAAAACAGAGATTCTTTTGAAAAAGTAATGGAAGAACTTAAAATTCCTCAGCCTAAAGGTCTTGCAGTAACCGATATTGAAGAGGGTGTGCGTGTTGCCGAAAGCATCAGTTATCCTGTTCTTGTTCGCCCGAGCTTTGTTCTCGGCGGCCGTGCAATGCAGATTGTTGCAGATGAAGAAAGCCTTCGTCATTATCTGCAGACAGCAGTTGAGGTCAATACCGAACAGCCGGTTCTTGTAGATAAATATATTATGGGTAAAGAACTCGAAGTTGACGCAATCTGCGACGGCGAAAATGTCTTTATCCCCGGTATAATGGAACACGTTGAAAGAACAGGCGTTCACAGCGGTGACTCTATTTCGGTTTACCCTACATTCAGTGTAAGTGATGATGTTAAAAAGAAAATCATTGATTATACAGTTAAACTCGGCAAAGCAATCGGTATAATAGGTCTTTACAATATTCAGTTTATTGCCGATACAAACGATGATGTTTTTGTAATCGAGGTTAATCCCCGTTCTTCGAGAACAGTACCGTTTTTGTCTAAAGCAACAAGCGTGCCTATGGCTCATATAGCAACTCAGGTTATTCTCGGCCATTCGCTTAAAGAGCAGGGAATAACTGAAGTTTATCCGAAAGAGAAGAACAGATGGTATGTTAAAGCGCCTGCATTCTCATTTTCAAAATTAAAGGGAATGGATACGTATCTTTCACCTGAAATGAAATCAACAGGCGAGGCTATCGGCTACGATAAATCATTTACAAGAGCACTTTACAAAGCAATTCAGGCAAGCGGTCTTAACGTTTCCAATTACGGCACAGTGCTTGTAACTATCGCAGATAACGATAAACCTGCGGCACTGCCTCTTGTTAAGCGTTTTTATGACCTTGGCTTCAATATTGAGGCAACAGAGGGTACTGCAAAATTTCTTAAACAGCACGGTATAAGAACAAGAGTCCGTGCAAAACTAACTGTGGATGACAGTGATGAAATTCTGATGGCACTTCGTCAGGGTCATATTGCTTATGTCATAAATACGATTGACATCAGTCACGGCGACAGTCATTCAGACGGCTCGGAAATCCGCCGTGCCGCAGTTGAAAATAATGTTACAATGTTCACCTCACTTGATACGGTTAAGGTTCTTCTTGATGTTCTTGAAGAAATTACTCTCGGTGTATCAACAATAGATGCGGAGTAGATTATGTATAAACAAAATATTTATAAAATTGTTTCCAATAAGCCGCTTGCGGAAAATGTTTTTGAAATGGTGCTTTCGGGCGATACGCAGTATATCACTGCCCCGGGTCAGTTTATAAACATTTCTGTAACAGGTAAGTTTTTAAGACGTCCGATTTCCGTTTGTGATTATGATGATGAAACAATAACAATAATTTATAAAACAGTCGGCGAGGGTACTGAAATTCTAAGTAAAATGCAGTCGGGTGAAAGTCTTGACTGTTTAACAGGACTTGGAAACGGCTATGATATTTCAAAATCAAAAGCACCGCTCGTTATCGGCGGCGGTGTCGGTGTTCCGCCAATGTATAATCTTACAAAAAAGCTTATTGCAGACGGTCAGAAACCTACCGTTATTCTTGGTTTTAACACAAAATCTGAAATCTTTTATGAGGATAAATTCAAAGCACTCGGCGCAGATGTTATTGTTGCTACTGCAGACGGCAGTTACGGCGTTAAAGGCTTTGTTACAGACGCCATGCCTGATGATTACGATTATTTTTACACCTGCGGTCCTATGCCGATGTTCAAAGCCATTGAAGCAGTTGCAAAAACATCGGGTCAGTATAGTTTTGAAGAGCGTATGGGATGCGGTTTCGGTGCCTGTATGGGTTGTTCGTGCAAAACAAAGTACGGAAATAAGCGTATCTGCAAAGACGGCCCTGTGCTTGAAAGGGAGGAAATAATATGGTAGATTTATCTGTTAATTTCTGCGGTATGCAGATGGATAATCCCGTTGTTCCTGCAAGCGGCACTTTCGGCTACGGTAAAGAATTCAAAGATTTTTACGATATTAATATACTCGGTTCGTTTTCATTCAAGGGCACAACAAAGGACGCCCGTTTCGGCAATCCTACTCCGCGTATTGCAGAATGTAAAGAGGGTATGATTAATTCGGTCGGACTTCAGAATAACGGTGTTCATCACGTTATTGAACACGAACTGCCTGAAATGAAAGCGTATTTCAGTAAAAAGGTTATTGCAAATGTCAGCGGCTTTTCCGTTGATGATTATGCATATACGTGCAGTCTGCTTGATAAAGAAGAGCAGGTAGGTATTTTAGAGGTAAATGTATCCTGCCCGAATGTGCACGGCGGCGGAATGAGTTTCGGCACAGACCCTGACTGTGCGGCAGAAGTTACAAGAGCAGTTAAGGCGGTTACAACAAAGCCTGTTGTTATAAAACTTACACCGAATGTTACAGACATCGTTTCAATCGCCAAAGCGTGTGAAAATGCAGGTGCAGACGGCATATGCCTTATAAATACGATGCTTGGTATGAGGATTGACCTTAATAAAAGAAAGCCTGTTATAGTCAATAAAATGGGCGGTTTCAGCGGCAATGCCGTTTTCCCTGTGGCAGTCAGAATGGTGTATCAGGTTGCCAAAGCCTGCAATATTCCCGTTATGGGCTGCGGCGGCGTTTCATCTGCAAAAGATGTTATAGAAATGATGATGGCGGGCGCAACTGCCGTGCAGGTAGGTGCCGCAAATCTTGTAAATCCTTATGTCTGCAAGGAAATTATTGAGGCGCTTCCATCAGAGTGTGAAAAACTCGGTATAACAAAATTAAGTGATATAATAGGAGTGGTAGAATAATGGGTAAAGATGTTATTATTGCCTGCGATTTCAGCAGTGCGGAGGAAACCTTTAAGTTTCTTGATAAGTTTACCAACGAAAAGCCTTTCGTAAAAATCGGTATGGAGCTTTTTTATGCCGAAGGCCCTTCAATCGTTCGTGAAATCAAGAAAAGAGGTCATAAGATTTTTCTCGATTTGAAACTTCACGATATTCCGAATACCGTTAAAAAATCAATGGCTGTTCTTTCAAATCTTGATGTTGATATGACAAATCTTCATGCAGCAGGCACTATAGATATGATGAAAGCTGCTGTTGAGGGTCTGACTAAGCCTGACGGTACAAGACCGATTTTGATTGCCGTTACACAGCTTACTTCAACAAGTGAAGAACGAATGCAGAACGAACTGCTTATCAACGCATCAATTAATGATACAATCGTTAAATATGCCGAAAATGCAAAATCAGCAGGGCTTGACGGCGTAGTTTGTTCACCGCTCGAAGCCGGAATGGTTAAAGATGCCTGCGGCAAAAAATTTTACACAGTTACTCCCGGCGTAAGATTTGCAGACGGTGAAGTGGGCGATCAGGTTCGCGTTACAACACCTGCAAAGGCAAAGGAAATCGGTTCTGATTACATAGTAGTCGGCAGACCTGTTACTCAAGCCGCAGACCCTGTTGCCGCTTATCGCCGCTGCGTTGCAGAATTCGTGGATTAAATAAATCATATGTGGCGGTGTCCTCACCTCACCGCATGTAGGGGAGGGTCTCTGTGCCCTCACGCAAAAAATGTAGGGCGGGGAATTTGCAATTCTGCAGACCCTTTTGTCTGCTACGCAGACATTTCCCCTAACAGGGGAATAACCCTCAGCCCGCCGTTAAATACAAATACCAAAGGAGAACCCAAATGGAACAATATAAACATGATTTTATAAAATTTCTTGAATCGGCAGGCGTTTTGAAATTCGGCGATTTCACTGCAAAAAGCGGCAGAAAAATTCCGTATTTTATCAACGCAGGCGATATTAAAACAGGCGAGCAGATTCAGAAACTCGGCGAATTTTATGCAAAAGCATATTTTGATAAAGTAGGAAATAAAAAGGCAGTTCTTTACGGCCCTGCATATAAGGGCATTCCGATTGCGGTTTCTGTTGCAGTTGCACTTGCAAAGCAGGGGCTTGATGTTCCGTTTTTCTTTAACAGAAAAGAGGAAAAAGACCACGGCGAGGGCGGTGTCTTCGTAGGTTACACACCAAAATCAGGCGAAGAAATCGTTATCGTTGAGGACGTTGTAACCGCAGGCACGGCAATCAGAGAAAGTATGTCTATCCTTTCAAAACTTGAGGGTACAAAAGTATCTGCCGTGTTCGTTATGGTTGACCGCAAGGAAAAAGGTCAGACAGATAAGTCGGCAATCGCTGAAGTAGGCGAGGAATACGGCTTTCCCGTTTACTCGGTTGTTGATGTTTATGATATTATTGAATATCTTGAAGAAGATGAAAAGAACGCCGTAAATGTTGAGCGTATAAAGAAATATCTTGAAATCAACGGTGCAAAAGCATAATAATAAATGATTTGAGAGGGAATACATATGCGTCATCTTTTGGATACAACAGATTTAACGGTCGCTGAAATTGACGAAATAGTTGAAACTGCTATGGATATTATTTCAGACAGAAAGAAATATGCCCACATCTGTGACGGCAAAATTCTTGCAACGCTTTTCTTTGAGCCAAGCACAAGAACAAGGCTGTCGTTCGAGTCGGCAATGCTTTCTCTTGGCGGCAAAGTTCTCGGCTTTTCGGAGGCTAATTCGTCGTCAGCCTCAAAAGGTGAAACCGTCGGTGATACAATCAGAATCGTTTCGGGCTATTCGGATATTATTGCAATGCGTCACCCTGTTGAAGGTGCGCCACGTGTTGCATCAAAAAAATCTCTCGTTCCTGTAATCAATGCTGGCGACGGGGGACACAGCCACCCGACGCAGACTATGACCGACCTGCTCACAATCTATCGTGAAAAGGGCAGATTTGATAATCTTACAATAGGTCTATGCGGTGATTTGAAATTCGGCAGAACGGTTCACAGCCTTATTAAGGCAATGTGCAGGTATTCAAATATAAAATTTGTGCTTATTTCACCGAAAGAGCTTGCCGTGCCCGATTACATAAAAACAGATTATCTCGATAAAGCAGGCATTGAATTTGCCGAAACCGAAAAAATGGAAGATGTTATGCCGTCGCTCGATATTCTTTATATGACCAGAATTCAGCGTGAGCGTTTCTTCTCCGAAGATGAATATTTAAAGCATAAAGACGCTTTTATTCTTGATGCCGATAAATTAAAAAATGCCAAGTCTGATTTAACGATTATGCATCCGCTGCCGAGGGTCAACGAAATTGCTGTTGAAGTTGATGATGACCCGAGAGCAAAATATTTTGAGCAGGCGGCAAACGGCAGATTTATAAGAATGGCGCTTATTATGAAGTTCCTTGAATGGGGAGGGGCATTTGATGAAGATTGATGAAATCGAAAACGGCTATGTGCTTGACCATATTTCGGCCGGCAACGGAATGAGGGTTTATAAGGCACTCGGACTTGATAAACTTTCGTGCCAGGTGGCAATTATTCAGAATGCCAAGTCGCAAAAGCTTGGCGTTAAAGATATAATCAAGGTTAATGAACTTATTGATTTGAATCTTGATGTGCTCGGCTTTATTGATTCAAATATAACTGTTAATGTTATCAAAAACGGTGTTGCCGAAAAACTTACTCTCACAGTGCCGAAAAAAATAGTCAATATTGTTAAATGCACAAATCCACGCTGTATCTCAAATGTTGAGGATAATATAGATTATGAATTTGTTTTGACAGATGATAAAGGCACTTACCGCTGTATATACTGCGAAACAAAAGCAAATTAATATTTTATTGCAGTATTGTAGGGGTCGATGCCCTCATCGACCCGTTTCGTAGGGTGCGGCGGTCTCACCTGTCGGCTCGGTCGGTGCTTCTGCTTCGCA
>CABUAS010000038.1 GCA_902489595.1 uncultured Oscillospiraceae bacterium
TGTCAGTACATTTTTGGATTGACTGCTCCGTATCTGCGCCAACAGATACATTCGGAGCGGTCTTTTCTTTTTTATCTATCATTCTGATTCCTCCTTTAACCCGCCGAGAATATCGGCTATCATTTCAATTAAATCAAGTAGCTCGTCATTGACGTCGCCGCCAGCCTCACTGCGCTGTAATTCTGCAAGCACCTCGGCAAGTTGATTTCGCAAGGCCTTGAACACTCTCGGATTGCCCTGAACAACAATATCTTTGTGGGTAAGTCGCCTTGTTGTATAATCTTGCTTAGTAAGCCCTGAGAGCCGCACATAAGTTTCAATTTGCTTATCTTCCTCCGGCGATACACGAAACGCTACGGTTTTGTTTCTCCAGCGGTTGTGATCATCTCTGTTTTTCAGTGACATTTTACTCGCCCCTTTCCATATCTAATTTATCTGCCATTTCAGCTTGCTTTGACGGGAACAAGTGCGCATAGTTGTAAGTTATATCAATGCTTTCATGTCCCACACGGTCTGCAATAGCCGTTGCTGAAAATCCCATATCAATCAGTAAACTGACATGGCTGTGGCGAATATCGTGAATACGAATTCTTTTTACCCCGGCTTGTTTTGAGCCTCTGTCCATTTCTCTGTGCAGATAGCTTTTTGTAACAGGAAACATTCTGTCCTCCAAACCTACATCGTAGAGCATTTTCAGATAGTCCTGCATTTCATCACAAAGGAACTTCGGCAACTGAATTGTGCGGTTGCTTTTCTCTGTTTTCGGAGAAGTAATAATATCTCTGCCGTTCAAATGCTGAAACGACTTATTGATTGTAACCGTTCGCTTTTCAAAATCAAAATCAGAAGGGGTAAGAGCTAATAATTCACCCTCTCGAATACCGGTCCAATAAAGCATTTCAAAAGCATAATACGATAACGGCTTATCCATCATTGCATCGGCGAACTTCAAATATTCCTCTTTCGTCCAGAAAAGCATTTCACGATTTTTCTTTTTACCCATACTGCCAGCCTTTTGACAAGGATTTTCTTTCAGGTTGTAGTACCTAACAGCGTGGTTAAATATCGCAGATAACTGATTGTGAATTGTTTTCAAATATACGGGAGAATACGGTTTGCCGTTATCGTCCTTATGATTGATAAGCTCGTTTTGCCAAGTAATTATTTGTTGTGCGGTTATATTGCACATCTTCAGCTTACCGAAATAGGGCATTAGCTTTGTCTGAATGATATGTCCCTTGGTTGCCCAAGTGTTCTCCTTAATACGAGCCTGCATATCCTCAGTATAATGCTGCACAAAGCTCTTAAAGGTCATATCCAAATCACCGCCCAGTTTGTTAAGCTGTTCTCGCTCCCAAGCCTGTGCTTCACGCTTTGTTTTGAACCCTCGTTTCTGCGACTGCTTGCGTTCACCGTTCCAATCGGTGTAACGATAGAGCACTCGCCAAGTGTTTGTTTTTTCTTCTTTATATACTGCCATTGTTTAATCCCTCTCTTTCTTAGTTGCACCGTAGCAGGTGCGTTCCATAAAATATTGCGTATTTACTCGCCCCGAAATTGTCATAAATCCTTTTTCTTTCAGTTCAGCATTTAGTTTCTGGACGATTTTGTAAGCATAGGATTTTGATATACCCAATTCCTGAGCTACCTCATCAACTCTCATAAAGCTTGTACTTTCCATTTGATCACCCCCTTACTTGTTTTTTTGATACTTCAATTATTTAGTATCGGAGAACTTTCTGGCCGCATTCCGATTTGCCCGAGCGGATATGCCATTACCGTGACATATGACGGTTATTCTGTTGTCAAGCAACTTAACGCTATTTGCTTAACTATTATACTAAACAAATTCCGTAAAGTCAAGTGGTTTTTGAGAAAATATTTACTTTTTTTGCTTTGGTTGTCTTGACAACGCTTAACTTATTATGCTATACTCTATTTTAGAATAACGAGAGGAGCATTTTTATGGCTATCGGTGAAAGAATTCGCTTTTTCAGAAATTTAAGAGGTATGACACAAAAATATCTTGGTATGCAGGTTGGTTTTCCGGAGAAAACTGCGGATATTCGTATGGCGCAGTATGAATCCGGCTCAAGAACGCCGAAAGCAGATCTGACTAACAGCCTTGCAGAAGTGTTCGGAGTATCAACAAGTGCGTTAACCGTACCCGATATTGACAGCTATAACGGCTTAATGCATACCTTGTTTACCCTTGAAGATTTATACGGTCTTAAAATTACTGAATTAGACGGTGAGGTTTGTCTGCATTTGGACAAGGGAATGGGGACAAATTACATTACTATGTTTGAAATGTTCACTGCTTGGAAAGAACAGGCTGAAAAGCTGAAAAACGGCGAAATTTCTAAAGAGGAATACGATAATTGGCGTTATAACTATCCTCAAAAATAATCGAAAGGATAAATTATGGATAAAATAGTTCCTGCATTTGAAACAACATTGTTTGATTCAACCTTAAGCGATGCTTGCATCGATATGGCTGAATTGGGTATTGATAGCCTTTTAGATGACGGTGTTTTCAAAAGTGTGCCTATCGTTAGTGTTTTAGTTGGAATAGGTAAAACTGCTCAGAATTTACATGATAGAAACCTATTGAAACAAACAATTAAATTTATCAATACATTCAACGAGAAATCGATCACTCCTGCTAAACTACAAAAATATAAAGAACATCTTTATAGCAATCCCAAATTTGCAGAAGATGAATTGGGGCGTGTGCTAATAACATTAAACTCAAATGTTGATTTGAAAAAGTCAGAAATATTAGCACGCTTTTATAGAGCTTATGTGGAACAACAAATAAATTGGGATACCTTCTGTGAACTATCAGAAGTAACTTCACGTATGTTCGTTTCCGATATCAAGTTGTTATTCGCTGTTTATAACAAACAAGTTTCTGATACCTCACAATGTCCTGTATATCAAGCCGATAGACTAATTGCATTAGGTCTTTTAGATTCTGCTATGAAATCTATGAGTATAGGAAGTGTCAGCGGTAGTCATACACAACGATATATCCAAACTAATCAACTCGGAAATACATTCTGTACTTTAAGTAAATAAACGCAAAAAGGCATTACCGACTGCAAAAGTCAGTAATGCCTTTTATAATAGTTATTAAGATATTGTACCCGCAAACCACAGGGAACGCACAATAAATGCGTTTTGCAGTCTGCTATCATTTTGCTATCAAATCGGGAATTTTTAAGCCGAAAATCCTTTATTTACGGGCTTTTTTGTGGGTGTGAAATTATTCCCACTCGATTGTGGCGGAGGGCTTGGGGGTGAGGTCGTAGAGGACACGGTTGACGCCGTCTACTTCTGTTGTGATTCTGTTTGTGATATGCTGAAGGAGGTCAAACGGAACGTTTTCGACCGTTGCGGTCATTGCATCGGTTGTATTAACGGCACGGATGATAACGGGATAAGCGAAGGTACGCTTGCCGTCTTTAACACCGACTGACCTGAAATCGGGAACGGCTGTGAAATACTGCCAAACTTTGCCCTCGAGCCCGTTTTTGGCAAATTCTTCTCTTAAAATTGCGTCGGATTCACGCACACATTCGAGTCTGTCCCTTGTAATTGCACCGAGGCAGCGAACGCCGAGACCCGGGCCGGGGAACGGCTGGCGGTAAACCATACCGTCAGGCAGACCGAGTGCTTTACCGACTACACGAACCTCGTCTTTATAGAGGAATTTAAGAGGCTCAACAAGCTCAAACTGCAAATCCTCAGGAAGTCCGCCGACATTATGATGCGCTTTAACGCCGTCACTTTCAATGATATCGGGATAAATTGTGCCCTGTGCAAGGAACTCAATACCCTCCTGTTTTCTTGCCTCTTCTTCAAACACACGAATGAACTCGGCGCCGATGATTTTACGCTTGTTTTCAGGTTCGGCAACGCCTGCAAGCTTATCCAAAAACCTGTCAACAGCGTCAACATAAACGAGATTAGCGTCCATCTGATTGCGGAACACTTCAACTACCTGCTCAGGTTCGCCCTTACGCAGAAGACCGTGATTTACGTGAACGCACACAAGCTGTTTGCCGATTGCTTTGATAAGAAGTGCGGCAACGACTGATGAATCCACGCCGCCGGAAAGTGCAAGGAGGACTTTTTTGTCGCCTACCTGTTTCTGAATTTCTGTTACCTGCTCGTCAATGAAAGCCTGAGCGAGTTCGGGTGTATTGATTCTTTTCATTTCTTCGGGTCTTTTGTTATTTTCCATAATTAACCTCCGATTAGTTATATTTTTATTCAGTATAACACATTGTTTATTTTTTCGTCAATAGAAGATTTGAGACACTGAAAAACCCCCGCCGCAGAGGGCAGGGGCTATCATAATTATGCTAAAAATTCGGAAACATTTTCATAATCCTTAACCTTTTCGTGGTTGTTTTCAACAATTCTTTCGGTAAAGGAAAGTTTTGATTTTCTCTTTTTGAGAGATTCCGTAAATCTTCTTGAAACGGCGATGAATATGATGAAAATGTAAGGCATACCGAGGTTTGTTTCAAGCAGGGAATTAATAATCATCGGTGAGAGTGCAGATACGTTCATACCCGTTACACCGAGGTTTGCCGAGCGGATACCGCCGAGGTAGAGTCCTACTTCCCAGCCTGCCTGAACAAGGATGCCGATGATGAGCAGCCACGGGATATTTACACGCTCGTCTTTCTTTTTGCGAGACATATTCCAGATGAACAGCAGCACATAGCCGACAAATAAAATCAGAGCCATCCAGCCGTGGTAAGCGCCTGTTTCACGCCAGATTGTGATTGTGTAATCGTGCGGACCGAAGGTTTTTGTGAGCAGCGGGCAGCAAATCCACCAGCCGAGTATCAGCGTCGTCCATTCAAACAGATTTTTATCTTTTGAAATCCAGAGCCAAATCCACGCAAAGTTGGTGAAACCGTAGCTCATTGACATCCACATAAGCACCCAGAAAAGCTGACTTTCAGTGCCCTCGACGCCGTTCATAAGCAAATGGCGTGAGCCTGTTGCAAGGTGGAAAATTCCGAAATCAACAATCTGATAAAGAATTCCTGCAAGCACGCCGACGATGACGGTTGTGTATTTCTTTTTGTAAATAAGCATTCCTATAAACAGTGCAAGAAATGCAATGTCGAGCCACATATAAAACGGCTCAAACACTCTTTGTGCAACAACTTCCATAAGTTCCTCCTTAATAACAAAAAATTTTACTGATTTTTTGTTTTGTAAATTTATTGCTTAATATAGCTTTAACATATTTTTGACAATATTGCAATAGAAAAGCGTAAATCAAATACTGAATTTTGTAAAAAACAACAAAGTTGATGTAAAAAAACGCAGGATTATTAAATTCCTGCGTTTTTATGAGATTATAAAAGATTTTTGCGCAGTTCGTCGGCGCTCATACTGTGAAGATAAGCAGGCGGAATATCAAACAGGGTTTTGCAGCCGCTCATACCTTCTGTGTTCATTCTGAAAGCCGCTCTTGCGCACGCAACGAGCACACCTGCGGTAAATTCGGGGTTTGAATCAAGCGTCAGCTTGTACTCAATAATATGCCTGTGCTGATTGTTTTCGCCGGTTGTGCCCGTTCTGAAAACAACGCCGCCGTGCGGAATTCCCGAATGATTTGCTTTGAATTCGTCCATATCAATAAAATGGACGGTCGTATCATAATCGGCAAAATAATTCGGCATTGTTTTAATCTGATTTTCAATATAATCAAGGTCTGCACCCTCGGCAGCAACGACAAAGCACTCTCTTGTGTGCTTCTGACGGGTTGTGAGCTCAGGCTGTTCGCCGCTGCGAACCTTTTCAAGCGCACTGTCAACAGGAATTGTGTACTGCTTTGCATCAAGCACGCCGTCAATTCGTCTGATTGCGTCGGAATGACCCTGACTTACGCCCTTGCCCCAGAACGTATAGTCTGAGCCGTTCGGCAGAATTGCCTGTGAATAAAGGCGGTTGAGTGAAAACATACCGGGGTCCCAGCCTGCCGAAATTACGCTTACTTTTCCGCTTGCCTTGCTGATTTTGTCAACATTTGCAAAATGCTCCGGAATTTTTGCGTGTGTGTCAAAGCTGTCTACAAGGTTAAAATACTTTGCAAGCTGAGCAGTCTGAACAGGTAAATCGTTGGCACTGCCGCCGCAGACAATCATAACGTCAACTTCGTTTTTCATTTCATCAATTTTGCCCATAGAATAAACCGGCACATTTGTGCGCGGCTTTACCGTGTCGGGATTTCTGCGTGAAAAAATGCCCACAAGCTCCATATCTTCGGCATTTTCAAGTGCATATTCAACGCCCTTGCCGAGGTTGCCGTAGCCTGTAATTCCGACTTTGATTTTACTCATAATTTTATCCTCCTTAATATTAAATCCGATTAGATATTATACGCCGACAGGGATAGGATTGCAAGGGTCAAATATGATTTACTTCTCTTGTAAAAAGAAGATTATGTTATTGCATCTGTCGTAGGGCGGGCTGCCCTACGAAGCGGAAACAGCGTTGTCTCAGAGAAAATTTTTATATTTTCATAAAGCAAAGTATCGGCTTATATTATAATATAATGAAAATAATAAATAATTTATAATAAGTATTGCACTTTAACCAAAAATTTGATAAAATAAACTGAAATTTTATTCAGAAAAGAGGTCTTTTTATGGCTGAAGTAAAAGAACAGCTGAAAAAGTACATGAAGCCTTCTGAGATTGTTACCTTTGGTATCGGTTTATTCGGCGTCGCTCTTATGACGGGCTGGATGCCTGACTACACGGCAACTTTCTTTGCAGACTTCGCATTCAAGGGCAAAGGCTTTGACACGGCAACAATGTCAAACGCCATTTCAATGGTTTTTCTTGTGGCAGGTATTGTAGGTGCAGTATGCGAGCTTGTTATCGGTTACCTTGTCGACCGCACAAGAACCAAATTCGGTAAGGTTAAGCCGTGGGTAGGCTTTGGTGTTATTCCGCTTGCCGTTGTTTCGCTTCTTGTTTTCGTTGCACCGAATGTCAGCAGTCAGACTATGGCAATCGTGTGGATGTTTATTGTTTACAGTCTTTACACGGCTGTTTCCTGCGCAGTTGAAAGCCCTTCAAACTGCTTCGGCTCACTTTGCTCACCTAACCCGAGCGAGCGTTCAACCGCTATTTCAATCGCTTCCTTCCTGCGTTCCGTTGGTCAGTCGGGCGGTATGGTTGTTGTGCTTGTAGTAGGTCTTATTATGAAAGCGCTTATGGGCGAGCAACAGTTCAAGAATGCAGAGGGTCAGGGTCTTGACCTTGTTATTTCAACGGCAGTATGCGCAGTAGGTCTTATCCTGTTTACAATGATTTTCTTTGCAAACAACAAAGAGCGTGTTCCGTTTACACAGGAAAAGGTAAGCATTAAAGACTCACTCAAGGTTGTTTTCGGCAACAAAAACCTGCTTATGGTATCGCTTACCAAGCTTACTGGCTGCGGACGCGGCGTTTACGGCACGGTTTCGCTTTACATAGCAATTTATCTTTTAGGCTCAAAGGATTTAAAACTTGCGCTTCTTCTGCCTATGGGTATCGGCACGGCAGTAGGGACTCTGCTTGTAAACTTCGTTCTTAAAAAGTTCAGCACAAAGCAGACATTTATTATGTTCTGCATCTACGGTGCAACGTCACTTGCAATTCTTTATATTGTTTCAAGCACAATCGGATTCAATAAAACACTCATTATTCCGTTTCTTATCATCAACTTCTTCTGCGGACTTCAGCACGGCAACACAAATACCACGCCGAACATTATGATTGCTGACTGCGTTGATGAAATTGAGTATAAAACGGGCAAACGCCAGGACGGTATTGCGTATGCAGGCTACGGTCTGTTCTCAAAGGTTGCATCTGCACTTACAAAGGGCTTCGGTCCGTGGCTGCTTTATACATGGTCACAGTATGCAGTATCTCAGGACCCGAATGTTGCATATGCGGCTCAGAGCGATTTCACTCTTAACCGTATGCTTATGATTTACACAATTATTCCTGCTGTGTTTGTTGTGCTTCAGGCAGTTCCGATTTTCTTCTACGATAACGTAGGCAAGAAGAAGGAAATGATTACCGCCGCACTTGCCGAGCGCCGTGCGAAGGCAAATTCAGATACAGAAGAAACTGCATAAGGAGGGGTAGAAATGGCTAAGGAAAACAAAAAGTTCAATTACGCTCTTTACGCCGTTGCAACTTTCGTTTTGGTTACGGTTGTGCTCGTACTTATCACAACATTTACGTTCAGGGCAAAATATACGGCGTTTTACCCCGACAGGGTTGCCGCAAACTATACCGATTCAGTTATGCAGAGCGGTGACGGCTATAACGCTTATAAATACACGCTTGCATCAAAAAGCGAAAAATACGGCGATTTCATTCGTCAGCAGTATATGTATCCGCTGATTTATCCGGATTACACACCGGGTGATAAGGTTACCGATGAGATGAAGAAAAACGGTTTAAGTGATGACAGCCGCAAGGGCGATGCTACGCTCAATGATGACGGTTCACTTGCAGGTCAGCTTGCAGAAGCAATGTACCCCGTATATGCCGAGCTTATGAAAAGCGGCGGATGGGACGATTATGATACTGTTTACAAGACATATTTCAACAAGCTGATTGAAACACGCAAACAGATTTTCGGCGACGATTATATGAGCGACGAGGTTATGTTCACTGCGCTTGAGGCCAATGTTAAGGTTTACGGAAATTCCTTGACAGGCACCGAAGAAGAACTTGCACCTGATGAAAAAACAGTTGTTCAGGAAAAGACGGTTGGTCTTTATCAGACGCTTTACGGCGAGGATTACAAGATAACTACAACAGTTGCCGACAGCAAGTCGGTTGAAGATATTGACGCTTATAAGTCAGCGCTTGATTCGGCAAAGCTTGAAACCTACGGCATTACCGCTGATGACATTTCCGCCATTCAGCAGGTTGAGGTTCAGTGTGCACTTGAAGATGGCACGGTTATCACAAATCAGACTGTTTATGTTGTTAAAATCGGTCATACATGGTATGTTGATAATCTTACAACAGATACAACAGGCATTTATGCCGTAGAGGCAAACGTATAAAAGTGAATAAATAAAGCAGGGGAGGGCACATATCATCTGTGCCCTCCCGTATATTATAATAACGGGCAATTCGTGAATCGCCCCTACGATATTAAAATTTTGTAAACTCTTCTGCGGACTGTTTGCTGGTCTGTTCATCATTGATGATGATTTCGGGATACCATTTGCTTGCAAAGCGGTAAATGTTTTCCGTGCCGTTTTTTGTGTACCACGACTGCGGATAGTGAATGTTTTTGCTCGGCTCGGCTGTTTTAATTTCTGCGCCGTCAAGCACACCGACAACAACAAAATAGTAATTCGGCATAAAATCCGTTTTTGTGACAACTGTTATCAGCCTGTTTTCTTTTGTAATCACGCCGTTTTCAAGATACGCCTGTGCGTTATACAAAAATCTGTGGTAAAGCCTGTCGGTGAACTGCTCAAAACTGTCATCCGTCATATCCTTTGTAAGATTATATGGAAACACATAGCCGTTGTCATCCTCAGGGTCGGCGTTTGTATAGTAAGCGCCGATAACGCTGAAACTGTAATCATCAAACAGCGTTGAAAATTTGATTGTTTTTGATGAATTCAGAAAACCCTCGACGGTTGCATAAGTCTTTTCAAGGCCATTTTTGCCGTTTAAGTAGACAACCGTGTTGAAATCAGGATTTTTTATGCTGTTGCTGCCGTCAAGCATCGGGTTTTCGCCGTTATTTTCACACAAAATATAGTTTTCATAATTAATATCGTCAATCGAAATATAGCCGACAGTGGTTGGATTTTTGCCGAAATAATCGCAGAAACGCTCCTCAATTCCGACAGGAAATTCCACGTCGGGATATTTTTCTTTATATGGTTTGAGATAAGCCGACTGAGCGTATTTGTAAATGCCTATTCCTGCGAAAACAAGACCGATAATTATGGCAATGATTATGACAACAACGCCGATTTTTTTGAAAACGGCTTTTATTTTTTCCTTGTTAATCGGCTTGCGCTCTTTTTTTATTTTTTCCTTTTTGACTTTTTCTTTTTTTGGCTTTTTTTCTGTTTTTTCGGTGCGTCGTGGACGCCGCACCCTACGGGGTGCAGGTGAATCTGTGCTCTCTTGCATTTTTTCGTCTGCTTTCGGGGCAGACCTTTTTTCTATCTGCGGCAAAGCCTCAAGCGGAGCAGGCTCTTTTTCAATTTCGCCGAAGTTATCCTCGTGCGCTTTTTTCTGCTCGTTATAATCCTTTAAAAGTTCGTCAATAAGATTGTTTTTTTCGTTATTTCCCATTATTTCACAAACACCTTTTTAACATTTTCAATCGCCTTGTTCATCATTTCATCAAGGTTCGGAATTTTATTTTCAGCGGTGATAACTGCGCCGAGTTCGGGGCGTGTTTTCGGGTGCTTCGGTGTGAAAACGGTACAGCAGTCCTCATATGGCTGAATGGAGGTTTCAAAAGTATCAATCTTTCTTGAAATTGCAATGATTTCATCTTTATCCATACCGATGCACGGTCTGAAAACAGGCAGATCGGACGCAGGGTCGGTACAGCCGAGCGCATAAATCGTCTGGCTTGCAACCTGACCTACGCTTTCACCCGTGATAAGCGCACTGCATTTCTGCGTTTTCGCAATTTCGCCTGCCATTTTCATCATAATTCTGCGCATAACAAGCGTTGAATATTCCTCGGGGCAGTAATCTCTGATAGCCTCCTGAATTTCGGTGAAAGGCACGATGAACGTTGTAATCATTCCGCTGTATGCCGCAACTTTTTTCAGCAAATCCAGCACCTTCATTTCGGCAAGTTCACTTGTATACGGCGGTGATGCAAAGTGAACGGAAATCAGCTCAATGCCCCTTTTTGCCATCATATATGCCGCAACAGGAGAGTCAATTCCGCCGCTGATAAGCACTGCGGCACGTCCGCTTGTGCCTGTCGGCATACCGCCTGCGCCCTTGATGTTGTTGCCTCGCACAAATGCGTGCTTATCCCTCACTTCAACGGTAACGGTAAGGTCGGGATTATGCACATCAACCTTTAAATGATGGTTGGCACGCAGAATTTCACCGCCGAGCTCACGGCAAATCTGCGGTGAATTGAGCGGAAATTTCTTGTCGCTCCTTTTAGCTTCAACCTTAAATGTTTTGGCAAGTATTAAATCATCGGATAGGTATTCCTTTGCGGTTTTTATAATGTCGGCCATATCCTTTTCGCACACAGCCGCTCTTGAAAGTGCGGCAATGCCGAAAACTTTTTTAAGTGCGTCAACTGCATCGTCAAGGTCGGTTTCCTGCTCGGGTTCAACCATAATGGTTGACTGGCTTTTTGTGAAAACGAATTTGCCGAGCGGTGCAAGGTGCTTTTTCATATTTTTAATGAGCACGTCCTCAAAGGAATTTCTGTTAAGACCTTTGAGCACAAGTTCACCGTTTTTTACAAGTATAATTTCTTTCATATTTTTCAGCCTTTCGGAGTATTGAATTTTACGGGCGGATGATATACACCCCTACGGGTGCTGTCGTAACGTTTTTTGAATTGCGGGTTGTAGGGGACGATACCCACATCGTCCCGATAATTAAATCGGGTGTTTCAAAATTAATTCCCTGAGCGCAGTTACA
Source organism: uncultured Oscillospiraceae bacterium (assembly GCA_902489595.1). GTDB lineage: Bacteria > Bacillota > Clostridia > Oscillospirales > Acutalibacteraceae > Eubacterium_R. Next base: position 11,697 of record CABUAS010000038.1, read on the forward strand.
AGCGCGTCAACATCATTTTCGGTGTTATACCTTGAAAAACTGACTCTCAGGCTTTTGTCTATAATTTCGTCGGACAATTTCATTGCGGTGAGCACATGGCTTTTTTTGCCCTTGGCACACGCCGAGCCGTTGCTGACGTAAATGCCGTAATTTGCAGAAAGCTCCTGCAAAATTGTTTGACTGCGCATAAATGTAGGAACATAAATGTTTAAAATATAGGGTGATGAGTTTTCATTATTATTTATAACAAGTCCCTCAATTTTGCCGAGTTCCTGTCTTGCATACCCGTTAAGCGCTTTTATTTTTTCGCTCTGCTCATTCATATCGGGAAGAGCGTCAACAGCCGCGCCGAAGCCTGCAATAAGCGGCGACGCCTCAGTGCCCGGGCGGACTTTCTTTTCCTGCTCGCCGCCGAAGGTGCGTGAAACAATATGCGTGCCCTTTTTTATGTAAATTGCACCCACGCCTTTCGGCCCGTGGATTTTATGCGCCGTAACCGTAACTATATCTGCGCCTAATTTCTGCGGCTTGACGGGAATTTTGCCGAATGCCTGCACACAGTCAATATGAACAACGGCAGGGGCGTTTTTTGCCGTGCAGACTTTTCTGATTTTATCAACGGGCATAATTGTGCCGACCTCGTTGTTGATGTACATCATCGACACAAGAATTGTTTTATCATTTACAGCGTCTGCCAAGTCGGCAAATGAAATATTGCCGTGCTTATCAGGCATAAGGCGGATAACCTCAAAACCTTCTTTTTCAAGCTCGTCAATGCTTTGCATAACGCTTTCGTGCTCGATTGCCGTTGTAACAATTCTGTTGCCTCTGCGCCTGTTTGCATAAGCCGAGCCGAAAACGGCAAGGTTATTTGCCTCGGTTGCACCGCTTGTGAAAAAGATTTCATTTTTGTCAACCGACAGAGCATTTGCAACGCTTTCTCTTGCCTTTATTACGGTTTTCATCGCATTAATTCCAAGCCCGTGCAGGCTGGACGGATTGCCGTAATTCTCCGTCATCATATAATTTACCGCTTCAACCGCCTCTTTGCAGGGCATGGTTGTTGCACTGTTGTCAAGATAAACTGCCATTTCTTCTCATTTCCCTGATTTTCATTATTCCCGCCAAGGTTTTGCCGTCTCTGAATTCGCCGTTTATGCATTTTTGAAATGCTTCTTCAAGCGGCATTTTACAAACGTCCAGAAATTCGTCATCATCAAGGCTCTGCTCGCCGAAATCAAGCCCCGTTGCGCCGTACATATGTATCGTTTCGCCGCAGTAGCCGGGAGTCGGGTAGAATTTACCGAGGTCAAAATAATTTTTCGCCGTTGCGCCGCATTCTTCCTTAAATTCACGCTTGCCTGCCTCAAACGGGTCTTCGCCCTTTTCAAGCTTGCCTGCCGGAATTTCAAAAATCGTTTCTTTATAAGGCGCTCTGAACTGGCGCACAAGCACAACCTTGTCATCGTCCGTAAGACCTACGATTGCAACGCCGCCGTTGTGGGCAACTATTTCTCTGCCTGCCGTATCGCCGCAGACGAGCTTCACCGTGTTGTCATATACATGAATAATTCTGCCGTCAAAAATCAGATTTTCATTTATCGTCTGTTCAAAATAACCGAGTGCGATGGACTCAATATCAAACGGCTTTTCGGCAATAAAGTCAGCACCTGCATTTTCAAATTCAGCTTTTGAGCCGAAGCCCCACATTACGCCGACGCTTACGATATTATTTTCCTTTGCGCCCTCAATGTCAAATTTCGTATCGCCTATCATAAGAACATCGCTTTCATCAGCGCAAAGCTCAGCTGCTGCTCTGCTGATAATACTTGCTTTTGTTTCGCAGTCCGAATTGAATTGAACGCCGCACATAGCGTCAAAATATTTAAGTATGCCGAATTTTTCAAGCAGTACATCAATAAAAACTTTAGGCTTTGATGATGCCACGGCAATTTTTGCACCGTCACTTTTCAGCGCTTTCAAAAGGCTTTCGATTTCGGGGTAAAGGCAGCTTTCGTATACGCCGATATCCGAGTATCTTTCTCTGTATTTTACTACAAGTGCCTGTGCCGTTTCTTCATCGCAACCACAATATTTCATAAAGCTTTTTACAAGCGGCGGGCCTATGAAAAATGACAGCTTACCGTCATTTTGGGGCAAATCATATCCGAATGCAGAAAGCGCATATTTTACCGATTTGATTATGCCCTCGCCGGTGTTGCATACAGTACCGTCAAAATCAAAAATAATATTGTTATATATCATTATATCATATCCTTTATGTTTAGCGGCGGGCAGGCGCAGAGACCTGCCCCCTACTAATTTCAATGTATTATAGCATATATTAATATTAATTACAATAATATTGCCGTGGAATGGATTTTGTGTTAAAATATTTTTATCAATGCAAAGGGTGGTAAGATGAGAGAAGGAACAAGAAGAATTTATTTTCTTGATGAGCTTCGCGGATTTGCCGTAATCTGTATGGTAATTCACCATATGTTTTACGATTTCGGCTTTGTTCTCGGTTTTTCGTGGGGCGCAAAAATATTTGATTTAATGTGTTATTTACAGCCGATTTTCTGGGCAATATTTATTGTTACATCAGGTATATGCTCACGCCTGTCACGCAACACGCTGAAAAGGGGACTTATTGTTTTCGGCGCAGGTCTTGCCGTAACGCTTGTTACGGCGGTGATTATGCCGAAAATGGGTATGAGCGGCGCAGAAATATATTTCGGTATACTTTCGTGCCTCGGCTCGTGTATGATTTTAACGGGTCTTTTGATGCCTGCGGTTGAAAAAACAAAGCCTGTTATCGGTATGGGTGTTTCGCTTTTTCTGTTTTTTGCATTTTACGGCATCAGCTCACACAAAATCCTTTTCGGTCTGGTAACGCTTCCCGAAGTGCTTTATCGGTATGATTGGCTTTGTCCTTTGGGAATGTTTTCGGATACTTTTGAGAGTGCAGATTATTTTTCAATTATTCCGTGGCTTTTTCTGTTTCTTTTCGGTGCATTCCTCGGCAAATATGCGAAAGACGGCAGATTCCCGGAAACACTTTACAAAAGCAGAGCAGTTTTTTTGCAGAAAATCGGCAAAAACAGCCTGTGGGTTTATCTTCTGCACCAGCCTGTGCTGTATGGGTTGATGTATCTGATTGCATTGGTGATTGCGTTAGCGCAATAAGAACAGGACACAGAAAAAGGGGGAGGGCACAGTGACCCTCCCCTACATATTGCTGCTTTATGCAAATATTGCGTAAACGCCTACGGCAAGGCCGCTGCCTGCCATAAGAATTGCCATTATGATTGCGGTTACACGCACCCATTTTCTGTTCTGCATAGTGAACCTCCGTTTTTTACATCTTTTATATTACATAAACTTAACCGTGTCGGCAATCAGTTTATCTGCTGTCTGCTGAGCGGTTTCTTTTGTTTTGCCGATTGCGGTGATGTAAGTTTTGATTTTCGGCTCTGTGCCGCTCGGTCTTACGATTACGCCGTTGCCGTCTGCCGTTTTATAGGCAAGCACATTTGATTTCGGCAAATCAATTTTTTCTTCTCTGCCCGTATCAAGATATTTTGACGTGCTCATCTGATAATCGCCGATATAGGTTACGGGCGTGCCTGCAAATTCTTTCGGCGGATTTTCACGCAGAGAAGTCATAATCTGCGCCATTTTTTCCATACCTGCCGCGCCCTCAAACTCATAGCTCTTAACAATATTGCAATAATAGCCGAACTCACTGTAAATATCGTTCATAACTTCAACAAGCGATTTGCCCTGCATTTTGTAGTAAGACGCCATTTCGCAAATCATCATTGAGCCTACAACTGCGTCTTTATCCCTTGCGTGTGTGCCTGCAAGATAGCCGTAGGATTCCTCAAAGCCCATAACAAAATCATCTGCTCTGCCCTCTTCTTCAAGGTTTGTGATAAGCTCGCCGATATATTTGAATCCTGTTAAAAGATTTTTGAAAGTACAGCCGTATTTTTTTGCGATTTCTTCTGCAAGGTCGGTCGAAACGAAGGATTTAACGGCGATTGCAGTGTCGGAAAGCGTGCCGTTTGCTTTTTTCTGCGAAAGAATGTAATTGAGCAGCATTACGCCGACTTCGTTGCCGCTCATAAGAACAAGTTTGCCGTCTTTGTCGGGCACGGCAATGCCTACACGGTCGCAGTCAGGGTCGGTTGCAAGCAGAATATCGGGTTTAATTTCATCTGCCATTTTCAGTCCGCACTCAAAAACCTGCTCGATTTCAGGATTCGGATAAGGGCAGGTCTGGAAATTACCGTCGGGCATTTCCTGCTCGGGCACAACGTAAACATCTTTAATGCCGATTCTGTCAAGAATTTTTCTTACAGGCTTGTTGCCCGTGCCGTTTAAAGGTGTGTAAATAACTTTAAGACCTGCGTTTTTGCAGATTTCGGGGTTGATGCACTGCTTCTGAACCTCGTCAAGAAATTCTTCGATAACGTCGTTGCCGATGTATTCAATCAGACCGCTTTTAACAGCCTCGTCGAAATCCATAGTCTTAATGCCCGTGAAGTAATCGACTTTCTGAATATAACTGTAAGTTTCTTCTGCCGCCTCGTCAGTCATCTGATAGCCGTGGGGGTCGTAGCATTTGTAGCCGTTATATTTGCCCGGGTTGTGAGATGCGGTGAGAATAATGCCGCTTGATGTGTGGAATTTTCTTATAGCAAAAGAAAGGCAGGGTGTAGGCTCAAGCTCGTCATAAATATAAACCTTAACGCCGTTTGCGGCAAGAACTTTAGCCGCCTCTTTTGAAAAATATTCGCTTTTTATTCTTGAATCATAGCCGATTGCTATGCTCGGGTTTTCAAAGTTTTTATTCAGGTAATCCGCAAGTCCCTGAGTTGCTCTGCCTACTGTGTAAACATTCATTCTGTTTGTGCCTGCGCCGATAACGCCTCTGAGACCTGCCGTGCCGAATTCGAGGCTTTTGTAAAATCTGTCTAAAATCTCGTCGTCGTTGCCTTTGATGCTTTCAAGTTCTTCTTTAAGGTCGGGGTCTGCAGTTGCCTTTTCGAGCCATTCGCTGTAAAGTGAATTGATGTCCATGTTCCTGTCTCCTTATTATTTTATATAC
>CABUAS010000039.1 GCA_902489595.1 uncultured Oscillospiraceae bacterium
TTTTTTACTATACTATATGTTGAAAAGCAATTACGCTTATTGTAAAATGAACTTAGGTGATATGAATGGAAAATGTTATAACAATTACATCAAAAAGAAATGAAAGAGTGTTTATTCATTTAAAGCAGGGGCACTTTATTACTGCAAGCGCCCACATCAACTGCTATGTCGGCACATCTGATATTAAGCATAATCACGATATTTCGGTTGATACGGCAATGCTTATGGCTGAGTATTATAATACCCGCGGCATCGAAATAGATACGGTGCTCTGCCTTTATGAAACGCAGGCGCTCGGTGCTTATCTTGCACACGAGCTTGCTCGACCGTCAATGATGACGCCGAACCCTATTTCAAACATTTTTGTTTTAGGTCCTGAATATGATGCCAGCGGCAATATGATTTTCCGTGATAATCTTACAAAAATGATTAAAGATAAAAAAGTTCTTGTGCTTATTTCCTGCATTACAAGCGGCAAAACTGTTGATAAGGCTGTTGACAGCGTAAAATATTACGGCGGTGAAGTTGTAGGCATTACATCTGTTTTCAGCGCAGTTAAAGAGGTTGACGGCATTGAGGTAAACACTATCTTTACGGAAGAGGATATTCCCGATTATCAGGTTTATGATAAGCATAACTGTCCGCTTTGCGCAAAAGGCGTGCCTGTTGACGCTATCGCCAACGGCTACGGCTATTCAAAATTGTAATAGCGGGCAATTCGTGAATTGCCCCTGCAATTTTCCTTATGCAAAAAATCCCACTTGACAAAAAATTTTAAAATGATATAATGTTATTACTAATTAAATAGTACCCAATAAAATACTGTGAAGCAGAAAAAGACTTTTGTTTTTTATTTCAGAGAGCCGCCGTGTGGTGAGAGGCGGTATAAAAACTTTAGTGCATAGCTCTCTGCGGAGTTGCTGTCCTGAAAAATAATACATAGGGGCAGACGTGTAACTGCGTTAAAGGTTGAGGCATTGTCAGATGCTAAAGGGCAGGTTTTCCTGCTGAAATAGGGTGGTACCGTGTAGATTTTTCTGCGCCCCTATATTTTTGTAGGGGCGTATTTTTTATACTTCCCTTCAGGCAAATTTTTGTTGCCTGTATTGAAAGGAGAAATCATTATGACAAAAGACGGCTTTAAAAAGTATGTTCCGTTCAAACCGATTGATATTCCGAACAGAACATGGCCAAACAAGGTAATTACAAAAGCGCCAATCTGGTGCAGCGTTGATTTGAGAGACGGCAATCAGGCGCTCGTTGACCCGATGAATCTTCAGGAAAAACTTGAGTTTTTCAAAATGCTTGTTGACATTGGATTCAAAGAGATTGAGGTTGGTTTTCCGTCTGCAAGCGAAACGGAATATGAAATTTTAAGAACGCTTATTGACAATAATTTAATCCCTGATGATGTTACCATTCAGGTACTTGTTCAGGCAAGACCGCACCTTATCAAAAAAACCTTTGAGGCTATCAAGGGTGCAAAAAATGTTATCGTTCATTTTTATAATTCCACATCAACCTTACAGCGCAAGGTTGTGTTCAAAACCGATATGCAGGGCGTTATTGATATTGCCGTTGAGGGTGCAAAGCTCATTAAGGAGTTAACCGATAAGGAACTCGAGGAGTACCCCGATATGAATATCCGTTATGAATATTCACCGGAATCATTTACAGGCACTGAAATTGACAACGCAATCGAAATCTGCGAGCGTGTTATGGATGTTATGGGTGCAACTAAGGAAAATCCTATTATCCTTAATCTGCCGTCAACGGTTGAATGTTCAACGCCAAACGGCTATGCCGACCAGATTGAATATTTCTGCACTCATATGAAAAACAGAGATGCCGCAATTATTTCACTTCATCCGCATAACGACCGAGGCACGGGCGTTGCAGGCGCAGAACTTGCTATGATGGCAGGTGCAGACCGTGTTGAGGGCACTGTTTTCGGCAACGGCGAAAGAACGGGCAATGTTGACGTTGTTACAATCGCCATGAATATGTGGACGCAGGGCGTTGACCCCGAGCTTGATTTCAGCAATATTAATAAGATTAAAGAAGTGTACGAAAGATGCACAAAGATGAAAGTTCCGCCTCGTCATCCTTATGCCGGCGAACTTGTGTTTACTGCATTTTCAGGCTCGCATCAGGATGCTATAAATAAAGGCAAAATCTATATGGAAGAGAGCGGAACTGACCTTTGGGAAGTACCTTATCTCCCGATTGACCCTGCCGATGTTGGCAGAGAATATGAGCCTATTATCCGTATTAATTCGCAGTCGGGCAAGGGCGGCACAGCGTTTATTCTTGCCAATGAATACGGCATTAAAATGCCAAAGGCTATGCACCCTGAATTCGGTGCAGTAGTTCAAAAAGCCTGCGATGAAAAGGGCAAGGAACTTAAATCAGACGAGATTTTCGATTTGTTCCAGAAAGAATACAGAAATGTAAACGGTCCTTACAAACTGCTTAACTATAAAATCAGCGAAGAAAAGAATGAGGAGGACTATCTTACTTCGGTTCATTTCACAGGTAAAATCAGATGCAGAAATAATGAGGTTGTCGCCATTGAGGGCACAGGTTCCGGCCCTATCGGTGCATTCTGCCAGGCTATGAACACAGTCGGACTTTCGGGCTATGAATTTATTGACTACAGCGAACACGCTATCGCTGTCGGCTCAGATTCAAAGGCTATCAGTTACATTCACCTTAAAAATCCGCAGGGCAAGGATATTTTCGGCATCGGCGTAAGCCACAACATCAGTTACGCATCAATGAAGGGTATTGTATGTGCAATCAACCGTGATCAGCCTGATACAATGCGTGATGATACAATGCCGGGCATTTTCGATATTTGCTGATTGATTGCGTCTTTTTCCAATATGCGTCGTTGTGAATGAAATTTTATTCAGTCACATATATCATATATGCTCCTTAGAATAAAATTTCACTCACGCCTAGCCTATTGAAAAATCCACTAATCAATTTTACGGTACGATGTGGTCATCGTACCCTACAATATTGCAATAACGTTTTTGTAACATCGTAGGGGTCAGCGTCACCGACGACCCGCAATATCAACACACCGTAGGGGAGAGTCTCCGTGCCCTCCCGCAATAATATACAATCTAATTCTTATCGGAGGAACAACAATGGAAAATTATAAAATTACCGTCTTAAAGGGCGACGGCATCGGTCCTGAAATTGTTGATGAGTGCATTAAAGTGCTTGATGCTGCAGGCAAAAAGTTTGATTTTGCTTTTGATTATGATTATCAGCTTCTCGGCGGCTGTGCCATTGATGCAACAGGCGTGCCGTTTCCGAAAGAAACCGAAACTGCCTGCAAGGCAAGCGACGCAGTTCTTCTCGGCGCAGTAGGCGGCTCTAAGTGGGACAATCAGCCTGGTAATAACAGACCTGAAAAGGGTCTTCTTGCAATTCGTGAGGCACTCGGTCTTTTTGCAAATCTTCGTCCTGCAAAGATTTTTGCTCCGCTTAAATCCGCATCTCCTATCAAGGAAGAAATCATAGGCGACGGTCTTGATATTCTTATCGTCCGTGAGCTTACAGGCGGAATTTATTTCGGCGACAGGGGCACTTATGAGGAAAACGGCATTGTCGGCGCATATGATACAGAGCGTTACACCGTGCCTGAAATTAAAAGAATTGTTAAAGCTGGCTTTGAGTATGCTATGAAACGCGGCAAAAAACTAACCTGTGTTGATAAGGCAAACGTGCTTGATTCTTCACGCCTTTGGAGAAAGGTTATGGAGGAAGTCAGCAAGGATTACCCTGAAGTGGAAGTTTCATATATGTATGTTGATAACTGTGCTATGCAGCTTGTGCGCAATCCCGGTCAGTTTGATACAATCGTTACATCAAATATTTTCGGTGATATTCTTTCAGATGAGGCGTCAATGGTAAGCGGCTCAATCGGTATGCTTGCGTCTGCATCTCTTGCAGAGGGCACATTCGGTCTTTATGAGCCTATCCACGGTTCTGCTCCCGATATTGCAGGTGAGCAAAAGGCAAATCCGCTTGCAACTATTCTTTCGGGCGCAATGATGCTGCGCTATACATTCGGTCAGAGTGATGCCGCAGATGCTATCGAAAGTGCTGTTGATAAGGCGCTCACAATCGCAAGAACACCCGATATTTATGAGGAGGGACTTAAAAAAGTCACCACCGCCGAAATGGGCGACCTCGTGGTATCATTATTGTAATTTTGATGGGAACGGTTGCCGTTCCCATTTTTTATTATAATGTAGGGGAGGAAGATTCCCCCACGATGTGGGGGAAATGTCGGCAACGCCGACAAAGGGGGACGGCTGTGTGCAGTCTGCGCCCTCCCGAAAACGAAAGGAGACTTAATATGTCCGACTGGAATTCAACACAATACTTAAAATTTAAAGCGGAACGCACTCAGCCGTCAATCGACCTTGTAAAATCCATTTCCGTTACCGAGCCTCAGAACATTATTGATATAGGCTGCGGACCGGGCAACAGCACAAGAGTGCTGAAAGACAGATTTCCGAATGCCCGTGTTATCGGTGCAGATTTTTCGCCGAATATGATTGAAAAGGCAAAAAAAGAAAATCCCGATCTGGAGTTTATGGCTTTCGATGCCTCACGGGATTTTGATAAACTTGATATTAAATTTGACGTGGTTTTTTCAAATGCCTGCATTCAGTGGGTGCCGAATCATAAAAAATTACTTGCTGATATTATGAGCGTTCTGAATGACGGCGGTATGCTTGCCGTTCAGGTGCCTGTAACCGCCGAGCAGGATATGAGCAGGGTTATCCATAATGTAACAAGCCTTCCTCAGTGGCAAAAACTGAAAGGCGCAAGAACGTTTTACACGTTGAAAGATGAAGAATATTTTAATATTCTGTCGCAGATTTCAAGCGATTTTAAAATATGGAAAACGATTTATTATCACCGCCTGACGTCACATCAAAGTGTGTTGGAGTGGTACCGTGCAACAGGGCTCAAGCCGTATTTTGATGTGCTTGATGAAAAGGAAAGCGCTTTGTTTGAAAATGATATTCTTGCAGAAATTGAAAAGCAGTTTCCGCTTCAGCCAAACGGCGAAGTCATCTTCCGCTTTCCCCGACTCTTTTTCACGGCGGTTAAATAAAAACGGGTCGTCGGGGACGCCGAACCCTACGAACGTAGTTAAATGGTGTTTATTATATGAATGCTGATTGCACAATTAAAATTTATCGCTTGACATTATTTTGAAACTCTGTTATAATACATAGGCTGTCTAAATGACGGCAATCCTTGCTCAAAGCGAAGACTTTGGGCCATTAAGTCCAGAAGGAGGTGCACAGGAATGGCATTAAATAAGTACGAAATCGTATTGGTTTTCTCAGTTAAAAAGGGTGAGGAAGCAGTAGAGGCTTTAAAGGGTAAGTTTCTCGATATGATCAAGGCAAATGGCACTCTTGGCGAAGTTGACGAGTGGGGCAAGCGCAGACTTGCATATCCGATTAACTACGAAACAGAAGGCTATTATGTTGTTGCTCAGTTCGAGGCAGAAGACACTGTACCTGCAGAGCTTGACCGTGTAATCAACATTACAGACGGCGTTCTTCGTTCATTAATCGTCGCTAAAGGCGAATAAGGGGGAGCAAAAATGATTAATTCTGTTGTATTAATGGGCAGATTAACTTTTGACCCTGAACTCAGAACAACGCCGAGCGGCGTTTCGGTTGTTCAGTTTCAGGTAGCCGTTGACAGGAATTTCCAGCGTCAGGGTGAAGAAAGAAAAGCCGATTTTATTGATGTAACCGCATGGCGTCAGACTGCTGAATTTATTTCACGCTATTTCCGCAAGGGTTCTATGATTGCCGTTGAAGGCTCTATTCAGACCGATAATTTCACGGATAACAGCGGAAATAAAAGAAAATCTGTTCGTGTTGTTGCCAACAATGTTTCTTTCTGCGGTTCAAAAGCAGAAAGCGCAGCAAATACAAATCCTGCTTATAGCCAGCCGGCTCCGAGCTATGCATCGGCTGATAACAGCGATTTTGAAGAAATTGTTGACGACGACGACTTACCATTTTAATTGAAGGAGGAAACTAACATGGCATATGTTAAGGGCGGCGCAAGAAAAAGCCGCAGAAAAGTTTGCCAGTTTTGTCTTGAAAACGCAAGCGAAATAGATTATAAAGATGTAGCAAAGCTTAACAGATACACTTCTGAAAGAGCAAAGATTCTTCCACGCCGTGTAACTGGTACCTGTGCTAAGCACCAGAGAGAGCTCACAGTAGCTATCAAGCGTGCTCGCCAGATTGCTCTTCTTCCATACAGTGCAGACTAATTAAAACAATTTAAGCCGTGCTTTTTAGCATGGCTCTTTTTTGATTTTGTCTTTTTACCCGCAGCTTCGTTATAGCCTGAAATTTATTCAGTCACATATACCCGATATGCTCCTTGGAATAAATTTCAGTCAAAGCCTTGCTGCGAGAAAAAATCCACTAATCAAACAGTTGCATTATAATATGCGTTATCGTTAAAATGACGGGAGGGCACGGAGACCCTCCCCTACACAAAAAATCTGCTAATCAAATTATTGCACTTTAATATGGGTTAAATGTTAAAATAACGGTGGATTGGATATTGTAGGGGCAATTCACGAATTGTCCGTCTGTGGTGCGTCGGGGACGCCGCACCCTACGAAGTTGCAATAATGTTATCGTAGGGGAGGGTCTCCGTGCCCTCCCGTGAATTTGCTATAACCTCAATCCGCCAAGGTTGCCATTTCGGGGTCGATTATATATTCTTCATCAGGGTCAACTGTGCCCACCTCATAATCAATAGAATCATAATAAATATCGGCAAAATATTTTTCGGCTATTCGTTCAAATGCAGCGTGTATTTCGGAATTATCTATCGGATGTCCGTAATAAATTGTATTTCCGCTGTCGGTAAAGTCAATTTCTTCCATAATAAGCCATTGTTCACCGTCATAAATAAAGGCATCTTCTTTATAATCATATTCAATCGGGTAATTGCCTTTGATTTTTGGCCTTGATTTGATTGTGATACATTCATCAGGGTTGTACCTGACCTTTTTAGTGCTGTGAAAATTCTGAATTGTGCGAAAATCATTGATACAATCTTCATCAGTCATCAGAACGATTTCATCATCAACGGTGAGTTCGATTGCGCTGATTTCATCAGGGTCGCTGAATGAATGGCTGTCCATTGACAGGCAGGAATATATACGACTGTTCTGCCACTCCGAAACATAGATAAAATTTTTGTTCGGGTCATTTTTCAGTGTGTAAAATGAGATTGGGAATATAGTTCCTTCCTGACCGATTTTTTTATCAAGTTCAAATTCAAATAGGTTCAGACAATCGGTGCAATAGGTGTATTTTCTGCCTAAATATTCAATGGTTCGGTAATTTCCGTATGGATTATCAACGAATTTCGGCTTTTTATTTGAATAAGGCTTTGCAATCACAAGCACAGATGCGATGATTGCAATAACAATCAGTATTGCAAGAACGGCAATAATGCCCGTTCTTTTTTTAATATTCTTTGTATCGGTTTCGTTCATATTATCACCATTTTATTTTTACTGATTTGCCTCCCTTGTGTAAAGGAAGGGGAACCGCTTGCGGTGGAGGGATTGATTAGGTGAATTTAATTTTCCGTAAACGTTAAAATATCGCCGGGCTGGCAGTCAAGTTCTTTGCAGATTGCCTCAAGCGTTGAAAAGCGGATTGCTTTTGCCTTGCCTGTTTTGAGTATGGACAGGTTTGCCTGTGTAATTCCGATTTTATTTGCAAGTTCAAGCGAGGTCATTTTGCGCTTTGCAAGCATAACATCAAGATTCACAATAATGCTCATAATGACCTCCTATATCGTTAAATCATTTTCGGTTTTGATTTCGATTGCACGGTTGAAAACGATTTTTATAACGATAACAATCAAACCCATAAACGCTTCGCCGCAGGCTAAAATGAGAATCGGCACGCAAAGAATGTGTGAAATTTCAGTAACGATAAATACTGCGCAGGCGATTATGCCGATTGCTGTTGCATAAAAACAACAGATGCTTATTTTCTTAAATATTTCAGTGTTTTCCTTATCAAAAATAATATCAAGTTCAATGTTGCCAAGCAATTTATCAAGGCATATCAGTACCGCATATCCTGCAGGAAGTACAAGAAAAAACGGAATACAGAATGGCAGCAGAATATTGTCCCACCCGCCGTTTGCATAGATAATTGCGTAAGTGCCGAAGATTGCGAGCAGTGCAAGCAGAACGTAGCACGCTTTTACAAATATCTGCGTGGCGTTTAAAAATTTGTTGCTTTTCATTATATTTTCCTCCGTAAATTACCTCTTTATACCATCATTATACATAAAAATTATCGTTTGTCAATAATTATTTATTGTTTTTCAAAAAATAACTGATTTAAAATCATTATCGCAGGTACAGATATTATCCGCAAAAAAATATATCTATCCCTTTAATTTTTTTGCATTATATGCTATACTCTTTACGAGGTAACGATATGAAAATTAAGGATATAGAATTTGAAAATATTGCGTTTCTTGCCCCGATGGCGGGAATTGCGGATATGGCATTTCGTGAACTTTGCGCAAATTTCGGCGCAGGGTATACCGTAACCGAAATGGTGAGTTCAAAAGGCTTAACAATGGGTGATAAAAAAAGCGCACTGCTTTTAACTCTCGGTAAAGATGAGAAAACAGCAGGCGCACAGATTTTTGGCGACGATCCCGAAATTATGGCAGAGGCGGCGCAAAAGTGCCTTGCCTTTCACCCCGATATAATTGATATAAATATGGGCTGCCCTGCGCCCAAGGTCGCAATGAATGGCGGCGGCGCAAGCCTTATGAAAAATCCCGAACTTGCAGGCGAAATCGTTAAAGCGGTTTCTTCTGCTGTTGATATTCCCGTAACCGCCAAAATCCGCAAAGGGTGGGACGGCGATACGGTCAACGCCGTAAAAATGGCTCGGATTTTAGAGAAAAACGGCGCTGCCGCCATTACAATTCACGGTAGAACACGGCAGGAAATGTACAGCGGCAAGGTCGATCTTGACATTATTAAGCAGGTGAAATCAGCCGTTTCAATTCCCGTTATCGGCAACGGCGATGTTACAGATGAGCAGAGCGCCGCCATTATGCTTGAAAAAACGAACTGCGACGCTGTGATGATTGGCAGGGGAGCGCTTGGCAATCCGTGGGTTTTTCAGAAAATCAATGCCTATTTTAATGAATGCAGAGTGATTCCCGATCCGTTACTGGCTGAAAAAATGACTGTAATGCTAAAGCATATTGAAAAAATTATTGAGTATAAAGGCGAGTACACGGCTATGCGTGAGGCTCGTCATCATGCCGCATATTATACAAAAGGACTTCGCGGCGGTGCAAAATTCAGGGCGGAAATGGGAAGCCTTGAAACGTTTGAACAGTTGCAGGAAATTACATATAGAATTGTTAAGGAGAATTCGTGATGATTTTAAAAAATATCTGTTTTTATAATGAGATTTTTGAAAAAGAGGTCGCCGACATCAGAATTGAAAACGGCAGAATTGCCGAAATCGGCATTTTTAATGAGGACGGTGAGGACAAAAGCGGACTTATCGCCCTGCCCGGCTTTGTTGATATTCATATTCACGGCGCAGGCGGCGGTGATGCAAGCGACGCATCCGCTGAAAGTCTTGACAAAATCACGAAAACGCTTGCAAAAAACGGTGTAACCTCCTTCTGCCCCACAACAATGACTCTGCCCGAAGATAAATTGACCGAAATTGTGTCTGTTATTGCAGATTATAAGACGTCGGGCGCAAAAATTGCAGGTATAAATCTTGAAGGTCCGTTTATTTCCTATGCCAAAAAGGGCGCTCAGAACGGTGATTTTGTGCGTGAGGGCACAATTCAGGAATTTGATAGGCTTTTCAATGCTTCAAAGGGTCTTGTTAAACTGATTACTATTGCACCTGAGGCTTTTGACAGCGATGAATTTATAAAATATGCAAGTGAAAAATGCAGTGTTTCAATCGGTCATACAAGTGCTGATGCAGATGAAACACGCAGGGCGCTTGATATGGGCGCACATCATTTTACGCACCTTTATAATGCCATGACGGGTATGACGCACCGTGAGGCAGGCGTTGTCGGCACTGCGCTTGACAGTGAAGCTTTTTGCGAAATCATATGCGACGGCGGTCATATCTGCCCGACGGTTTTAAGAAATACTTTTAAAATTCTCGGTGAGGACAGGGGCGTTGTTATCAGCGATTCAATGCGTGCCGCAGGTCTCGGCGAGGGCGAATTTGAACTCGGCGGTCAGCAGGTTTTTGTTCATAAAAACGGCAGATACGCAGTGCTTGCAGACGGCACGATTGCCGCTTCAATCAGCAATATTTTTGATGAATTCAAAAATCTGCTTTCGTTTGGCGTTGATTTTAAAACGGCGCTTAAATCCTGCACAATCAACCCTGCAAGGGCAATCGGTGCAGATAATGAAATCGGTTCAATCGCAGTCGGCAAGTGCGCCGATATGATTTTTGTTGATGAAAATCTTGATTTAAAGGGAGTTATGATTGATGGAATATTCGCTTAACATAGTCCTTATTGAACCTGAAATTCCGCAGAATACCGGCAATATTGCACGCACCTGCGCCGCAACGGGCGCACGTCTGCACCTTGTTGAGCCTATGGGATTTAAGATTACCGACAAACAGGTAAAGCGTGCCGGGCTTGACTACTGGGATAAACTTGATATTACATATTACACTGATATTGACGATTTTTTTGAGCGTAACAAGGGCGCAGAATTCTTTTATTTTACTACCAAGGCTGAGCAGGCACACAGCGATATTCAGTATCCGAATAACTGCTTTCTTGTTTTCGGAAAAGAAACAAAGGGGCTGCCCGAGGAACTTCTCAAGGCGAATCACGACAGGTGTGTTCGCCTTCCGATGAGGGGAATTATCAGAAGTCTTAATCTTGCAAATTCTGTTTGCGCAGGCGCTTATGAGGTGCTCAGGCAGTGGGATTATCCCGAACTGTCATCTAAAGGGCAACTGCATAATTTATCGTGGCGTTAAAATAACGGGCAATCGCAGAGACCTGCCCCTACAAAATTATAAACGGGCAATCGTAATGATTGCCCGTCTTTTCTATCCTGCTATGAAATTTTTAACCTCGTCGATGTGCTTCAGCCCCTGCTGATAGCCCATCTGGTAAATGACTTCAAGTTTGTTTGCATCTTTTTCGATTGAAGTGCAGTTCAGCGGTTTAGGCGGTCTGATAACAAGCGCCGTGCCGTTTATTTCCTGCTCGTCAACAAATCTTCTCTGCTCGTTATACATATTGTGTCTGTTAAGCAGAGCGGCCTTTAACAGCGGATATTTTTTCAGCATTCTGTCTACAAGAATATTTTCTTTAAGCGGTTTTTTCAGATACAGTTTGTCCTGCGTTAAAATGACAACCGCTTTTCGGCAGCCGTCCTCAAGTGCGTGTTTAAGCGGAATAGAGTCTGTAACGCCGCCGTCAAAATAAGTCACGCCGTCAATATTAGTGCCTTTTGTGGCAAGCGGCATCGAGCATGATGCACGAACAATCGGGCAGCCGTATTCTCGCATTGATTTCGGGTACATATATTCAGGCTTGCCCGTGCCTGCGTTTGTTACGGGAATACACATAACTGCACCCGAATTTTCAAACTCCTCCTGATTAAGCGGAAGAATATCGTAGGACAGTTCGCCGAACAGCCATTCACTGTTCATATACTCGCCGTTTTTTCTCAGTGAATTCAGGCTCATATATCTTTTGTCATTGCCGTATTTTATAATCATATCGTGCTGGCGGCGTCTGCATTTGCCTAAAAAAGATACGCCGTTGCACGAACCCATTGAAACGCCTATTACATACGGAAACTGAATTCCATTATCAAGAAAAGCGTCAAGCACACCGCTTGTGAAAATGCCTCGGTTGCCGCCGCCCTCTAATACAAGACCGCAGTTATACATAGTTATCACCTTAACTTTGTAAAAAGAAAACGGGACGATGCGGTCATCGCCCCCTTATCGGTATTTTTAATAAAATTATGCTTTTTTAGCTTTTTTTGCAGGAGCCTTTTTCTTTTTCGGAGCCTCTTCCTTAGCAGGAGCCTCCTCAACTTCAGCCTCTTCCTTCTTTACTTCAATGATTTCAATTTCATTGTCACATTCAAAGAAATCATTGTCATCAAAATATTCAGGTTCTTTCTTATCTGTCAATTTCTGAATTGCAACATAAACTGCTGCGATAATGCCTGCAATAGCAACTATTGCACCGATAATTTTTAAAATTTTGTCAATTTTCATTACGGTAACCCCCTAATTTAATAACAAGTATATTATATAGTTATCTTGCAATAAAGTCAATAAGCAAAAAGTAAAATGTGTAAAGATTTACAAATATTCATTTTATTAAAAAAATAAAACCTCTGTATCAACAGAGGCTTTTAATTTTTTATTTGCTGAGTTTTGATGCAAGATTGCTCTTCTTTCTTGCAGCTGTGTTTTTGTGAAGAAGATTTTTTGCAGCAGCCTGGTCAATCTTTTTAACAGCAGCCTTTACTGCAGCTTCCTTGTCTTCTGCATTGTTTTCAATAGCAGCGTTAGCCTTTTTGATTGCTGTTTTAAGAGCTGTGTTGGCAGCCTTGTTGTTAGCAGCCTTTTTAGCCTGAACCTTTACTCTTTTCTTTGCTGACTTAATATTTGGCATTTTTTTCACTCCTTTAGCGGATAAGATTGGTTAAGGGCATACGCCCAATATTCTTTAATTGCTAAAACATATTATCACAACTTAAAGAAAAATGCAAGTATTTTTTCATTTTTGGGCATACTTTTACTAAAAAAGTTGTAATTTCGGGGTGTTTCTTATGCAAAACAGAACAGATTTGGCAGTTGAGTGCTATGAAGAGCACGAAAAAACGAAAATTGACGGCGTTAAAATTACTGAAAAAAATAATGTTACTGTGGTATCGGTTATAAACAAAAAGGGTGAAAAAGCAATCGGTAAGCCTGTCGGAAATTATATTACGGTCGATGTGCCGTCGTTTGTAAATGACACTGATATTTTTGACGGCAGGCTTACCACCCTTTCGTCAATAATAAAAAAATTACTTCCTCCAAAAGCCGACAACATTCTTGTGGCAGGTGTTGGTAATATGGATATAACGGCAGACGCTCTCGGGCCGAAAACAAATTCATATGTTCTTGCCACCCGCCATATTTCTTCAGAATTGAAAAAAGAGATGGGATTTGAACATCTGAAAAGCGTTTCCAGCATAAGAACGGGAGTGCTCGGCGAAACAGGAATCGAGAGCGCCGAATTTATCAAAGGCATTGTAAATGTTATCAAGCCCGACTGCGTTATAGTTGTTGATGCGCTTGCCTCAACTTCGGCCGAGCGGCTTGGCACAACCGTTCAGATTTCAGATACGGGAATTTCTCCCGGCTCGGGCGTCGGCAACCATCGCTTTGAAATATCAAAAAACACACTCGGTGTGCCCGTAATTTCTGTCGGAATTCCTACAGTCGTTTCAACGGGCGTCATTAAAGGCGTCAATGATTCATCAATGTTTGTAACTCCGCGTGAAATCGACCGTGTAACCGAGCAGGGCGCAAAATTAATCGGAATGAGCATAAATGTCTGCCTGCAGCCCGATATTAATGAAAAAGATTTGTTTGCCCTTGTCGGATGATGAGGTTAAAGCCCGAATATATATGTATTATAAATCATATAATTAAATATATTAATACATTATATACGGGAGCGATTAAAAATAAAAATGAAACGTGAAATTTTAATTTTTATTTCAAATATAGTTATATTATTTTCTGTGTGCGGAATTTTAATTAATTTTTCTCCTTATATCGGCGGCGCAATAATCGGCATAGCAGGCGGTATGAATGATGTGTCACGCCCTTATGACAAAGCGCAGGAAACATTTGAAAAAATTTCCCCGTTTATTTCTGAAGAAAGTGACAATACTACTATTACCACACAGGAGGATAGTCAGCAGGTTATGAACAGCATTGAATCAAAGGACAGCTTTGACAATGCAGATTTGACCGAAACGCCTGATGATATTAAGGCGCTTATGGCTGAAGAGGAAAAGGTGATTGAGGCTCAGGAAGTAAAAGGAAAAACGAGCGAAGCAAGTTATACGGGCGGAGGAAAGATTTTTTCCTGCGGCAATGTTCAGGTGCAGAGCAAAATACCTGAATCCTTTTACGAGCTTAATATCGAAAACCTTTTAAACGAGGGCGCAGATTTAAAGATTAAAGATGTCTCAAAGCCTACGGTTCTGATTTATCACAGTCATACAACAGAGTGCTTTACTCTTCTTGATGTGGGTTATTATACAAAGTCCACCGATCTGAAAACCAAGGATATAAACCGCAATATGGTTCGGGTCGGGGACGAAATCTGCAAAGTGCTTGAAAGCCGTGGAATAGGCGTTGTTCACGACAGGGAAATTCATGATGAGGATTACAACAGTGCTTATGATTCTTCACGTCAGTCGGTTGAAAAATATCTTGAGGAATACCCGACGATTGAAATCACGATAGATGTTCACCGTGACAGCATTACATATAAGGACGGAACAAAAGTTAAGCCGACTGTTGAAGTCGGAGGCAAAAAAGCGGCAAAAATGATGATTATTTCGGGTTGCGAATATAACAGAATAAAGAATTTCCCCGACTGGCAGGATAATCTTCATTTTTCAACGGCTGTTACAAGCGAACTGAATTCAAAATATGAGGGCTTAATGCGCCCGATTTTGTTTTCTGAAAGAAAATATAATATGGATTTGACTAAAAATTCATTTTTGCTCGAAGTGGGAACAGAGGCAAATACGCTTGATGAGGCATGTTATTCGGGCAGGCTTTTTGCCGACGGTCTTTCCGATTTGATTTTAAATAATTATACAGACAAAGGATGATAAAAATTGAAAAAGTTTAAAATATTTCTCGTGGTGCTTGCGTCTTTTGCAATTCTTTTTGCAGGCTCGTCGCTTGCGTATTATAATACAAAAAGCTTTGGCTTTGACGAAGGCGCCGTGTTTTTTCAGCAAAACGAGGATGGAATTGTTTTTCTTGACAGGGAAATCAAATATAAGGATATTGATGATGCACTGATTACAGCAGGCAAATATCTGCCGCCAGAGCCGTATTCCACTGTAAACAAATTGAATAACCGTTTTAATGTAAATAAATTATATGATTACTTTTCATAGGCGGGCGGTCTCACCTATCGGCTCGGTTGTTGCTTATGCAATTCAGAGGTGTCCATCGGACACTCGCACCCTCACCCCCTCGCAAAACAAATATTTTTCATTATATCCACAACATTTATCATAAACCTATCATAACAATCTATAAATACTATATATTGCACACAAAAAACGGCGGCGTTACATATAATGTATATATGATGCCGCTTTGAATTTTCAACAAATATAAAACGCTCGGCAGGGTGTGAAAAAAGCAGAAAAAATCTTAAAAAAAGTGTTGACAATTCAGTTCATTTTTGGTATTATAGCAAAGCGCTCGAGAGAGAGCGGCGAAGGACCTTGAAAATTAAACAACGACGAAAAAGTAAGGAACCCGATAAGATTCTAAAAAGAGTTTTATCTGTACTCGTATCGAAAGAGATACAAAAGCAGTAATTGCGAACGAAAGTGTTCGAAAGAGCAAAAAGTTCTTGAAATTAGGTTAGAGCAGTCTTTAGGGGCTGATTTAATACAATAGTTTTAAGAGTTTGATCCTGGCTCAGGACGAACGCTGGCGGCGTGCCTAACACATGCAAGTCGAACGAAGCTTGAAGATTGATTCTTCGGATGAAATCTGATATGACTGAGTGGCGGACGGGTGAGTAACGCGTGAGCAACCTGCCCTTCGGAGGGGGATAGTGTCTGGAAACGGACAGTAATACCGCATAACGTATTTTTACCGCATGATAGAAATACCAAAACTGAGGTGCCGAAGGATGGGCTCGCGTTGGATTAGATAGTTGGTGGGGTAACGGCCTACCAAGTCGACGATCCATAGCCGGACTGAGAGGTTGAACGGCCACATTGGGACTGAGACACGGCCCAGACT
>CABUAS010000040.1 GCA_902489595.1 uncultured Oscillospiraceae bacterium
ATAATAAAGATTGATGAAAATTCGGGAGATATAATTATGCCGAAAACGGAAAATGTTAATGATAATCTTGTTGTGGGCAGAAATGCCGTTATGGAACTGCTGAAAAGCGGCAGAGAAATTGAAAATATTATTATTGCAAAAGGCGAACTTGAGGGCTCAATCAATAAAATTGTTGCTGTCGCAAAGGACAGGGGCATTGTTGTTAAAACGGCAGACAGGAAAAAGCTTGATTTTATGAGCGGCGGTGCAAATCACCAGGGCGTATGCGCCAATGTGCCTGCTCACGAATACAGCACTGTTGAAGAAATACTTGATTTTGCAAAAAGTAAAAATGAACCGCCGTTTATTATTATTTGTGATGAAATTGAAGACAGCCATAATTTAGGCGCAATTATCAGAACAGCAGAGGCGTGCGGAGTGCACGGTATTATTATTCCTAAAAGGCGCAATGTCGGTCTTAACTTTATTGTGTCAAAAATCTCCTGCGGTGCGCTTGAATATGTTAAGGTGGCAAGAGTTTCAAATTTAAACAGCACGATTGAAAGCCTGAAAAAGCAGAATATATGGGTTTACTGTGCCGATATGGATGGTCAGCCGTGGTGCAAAACCGATTTTACAGGCGGCACGGCGCTTGTTGTGGGCAGTGAGGGCAAAGGTGTTTCAAGGCTTGTTAAGCAGAACTGCGATGTTACGGTAAGTCTGCCGATGTACGGCAAGGTGAACAGCCTGAATGCCTCGGTTGCATCGGGTGTTATAATGTATGAAATTGCAAAGCAGAGAAATTTTAAGTGAATTTTAAATTAATGATTTAAAGAGTGAAAGTATGAGTAATAACCATAACGATTTATCTATTGATGAAATCCTCAAAGAGGCAGAAGAAGTTTTAAACAGAATCGGCAGAACTACAAAAGAAACTATTGAGCAGATTAAAAATGTTGATGAGCCGCTTGAAACTGATAACGATATGAAAACTTATAATGCAGGCGGGGCAGGTAATGCAGACGATGAACCCGTTCGTGAATATACGCCCGAAAAGAAAAAGTTTGACAATGTATCTGACGGCAAAACGGCAGTTGCTCCCAAAATTTCGGATAAAACAACTGTTGCACCTAAAGTTTCGCAGAAAACCGCCGTTGTGCCGAGTGATAAGGTCATCAAAAAAAAGTTTTTCAAAAGCAATTCAAAAGATGTTGAATATAATAACGAACCGCCGAAAATTATTGAAAAGGCGGCTACCATAAAAAGTAAATCAAGATTTGATAAAACTTCCGATTTGCAGGAAATTCCTACAATTCTTGCAGTTGAAGAACTTGAAAAGACAAGAATTATGCTCTCCCGTGAAACTGCCGAAACAGAAAAGAATAGCGAAAATGATTACGACAGTTCCGCACAGATAAAAATGACGGGCTTTGATGACGAGGTAGACGAAGTTCCCGAAATTGACGAGGAAGTTGCCGAGGAAATGTTAAAGCAGAGGCGCGAGGAAAAAGTCAATAAATTCCGCCTCTTTGCACCCGAGGAGTTGGAAACAGATAAAAAAAGCGAAGCGAAGCGGATTTTAAGAGAAGATTACAGAAACAAAAGCGAAAAAACGCAGGCACTTGAAAAAATGCTGGGGCGTAAAAAAGGTTTTCAGTGGCGGCTTGCAGTTACTGCTTTTCTTTGCATAATTCTGCTTGCACTTTCTGTCTCTTACGGCGCAGGGTATCTTCCGTCGTTTCTTTCAACCGATATTGCTTATTATATAACGGCGGCAGTGATTTATACTGCGGTTATCGGCGTTAATATCGGCACGGTTTTGCACGGCTTTAATTTCAGGCACGGAATTAATTTTGATTTTCCGATTTCTGTTGCTGCGATTTTAGCATTGGTGCACACTGTTTTATTTATATTCAAACCCGATCTTATTATTGACGGCGGCGGTCTTTACTCGTCTGCTGCGGCATTTGCACTGTTTATGAATATGGCAGGCAAGCACAGGCGCATGGCAAGAATTATCAAAAATTTTGATTTTCTTACGGCAGCAGGCGATAAATATACGGTTGAAGATATTGTTAATGAGGTTGACGCATCAATTATTTCACGTAACCTGCTTGCAGGAGAGCCGCTTTTGAAATACAGCGTTAAAACCGATTTTCCTACAAGCTTTATGGAAATTTCGTGTGCAGATGAACCTGCCGATAAAATCTCAAAATTTATGGGGCCTGTTATGATAGGTCTTAATGTTGTTCTTTTTGTTGTGCTCGGAATTCTTGATAAAAACTGGAATTACGCCTTCAATGTATTTGCGGCGGGTGTTTTGATTTCCTGCCCCGTAATTACACTTCTTGCAACAAATCTTGCGCTTTTCGGTGTGTCAAAATCACTTGAGAAAAACGGCGCAATGGTGTGTGGCTTTGAGGGCGCTCATATGGTGCATAATTCAAATGCGCTTGTTATGGAGGCGTCTGATTTATTCGGCGCACGCTCCTGCGATTTACACGGAATAAAAACTTTCAACGGTACTAAAATTGATGATGCAATTTTGCAGACTGCCGCCGTTATCATAAAAACAAAAAGTCCTCTTGCAGGCGTTTTTGATGATGTTATAGTCGGCAAACAGTCCATTTTGCCTGATGTTGACGGTGTTATTTACGAAGATAAAATGGGCACATCGGCTTGGATTTATCAAAAGAAAATTCTTGTCGGCACAAGGGATTTGCTTATTCATCACGGCGTTGCAGTTCCGAAAATTGAGTTTGAAAACAAATATACAAGAAAAGGCAGGCATGCACTTTATCTTGCTGTTGCAGGCAAAATTTCGGCAATGTTTGTTGTAAGTTACAGCGCAGATAATAATATAAAAAAAGAACTCAGAAAACTTGAGAAAAGCGGAATTACCATTCTGCTCAAAAGCTGCGACCCTTATATTAATGAAGAAAGCATTATGGAGATTTTTGATTTGCCTGAGGGATTTATCAGGGTTATGACTTCGTCAAATGCAAGAATTTTTGAAAAATACAGTAATATGGTAGTTAAAAAAAGTCCTGCTTATGCAGTTCACAACGGCACTGCGCTCGGTTTTATTTCGGCGGTGCGCGGCGCTGAAAGTCTTGTGGCGCTTGAAAATTCTTTGTCAGTGCTCGTGTCCTTCGGCTCGTCAATCGGATTCGGCATAGCTGCACTTTTAGGCTTTTTAAACGGTATGAGCCAACTGAATGCACTGAATGTCATAATTTTCCAGTCAGTCTGGAGTATATTTGTGCTTATAATTTCCAAAATTAGAAGAAGTGGGTTATAAAAAATAATCCTCCCTCGGCTGTTGCCGGGGTCTAATTTTAAGGGGAATTTGTATGAATCTTGAGGGTTCAAAAACACAGGCAAATCTTATGGCGGCTTTTGCGGGCGAAAGTCAGGCACACACAAGGTATCTCTATTATGCCGATAAGGCAAAAAAAGACGGTTTTGTGCAGATTTCAAAAATTTTTGAGGAAACTGCAAAAAATGAAAGAGAACACGCTGAAATCTGGTTCAAATATCTGCACGGCAATCAGATTCCCGATACGGCGGTAAATCTTAAAGACGCCGCCGACGGTGAGCACTATGAGTGGACTGATATGTATAAGGAATTTGCAAAAACCGCCAAAGAAGAAGGTTTTGCCGACCTTGCGTATCTTTTTGAGGAAGTCGGCAAAATTGAGCAGGAACACGAAAATCGTTACAGAAAGCTTCTTGACAATGTTGAAAACGGACTTGTTTTCAGCAAAGACGGCGACGCAATCTGGCAGTGCTCAAACTGCGGTCATATTTATTTCGGCAAAGATGCGCCGATGGTCTGCCCCGTATGCAAGCACGAAAGAGCATATTTTCAGCTTAAAGCAGAAAATTATTAATTTCGTTTTATGTTTTATCAGTTTAATGACGATATTACAACCGTTGAGGCAGACAGCATTTCGCCTGCCAATTTAACGGCGGGATATGTTACGCTCAGTGAGCTTGAAAAAATTTATGAAAAATTTTCATTCAGCCGTTCAACTGTTGATATTTGTCTTAATGCAGGCAAAAATTTAAGGGCGTATACCGAGGTTTACGATGATTACAGTTTTGCCGTTTTTAATCTTATAAATGAGGAAAATATAAATAAAAAGAAAGACTGCATAGGTCTTTATATTAAGAAAAATCTTTTCATTGTTGTTGATATTTCAGATAATGACGCCTCAACGCGCAATAAGTTTTTTGAATGCCTCGGCAGATATTCCTGCGTAAATATTACTACCGAAAAATTGATTTATGCTTTTCTTGACTGCCTTATCAGCAAAAACAGCCGTATTATTGAAGATACCGAACTTGAAATTACAAGGCTTGAAGAACTTGTTCTGAAAGATAAATCGGCAGATGATTTTAATCTTCTTCTTTTGCAGATAAAAAAAGAACTGCTTATTATTCGCAAAGGGTATGAACAACTTATTGACATCGGAGAGGTCCTTTGCGAAAACGACAATGAAATTCTTGAAGATGAAGAACTGAATTATCTTTCAAATTTTACCGAAAAGGTAAAGCGCTTCAGGCAGGATATTGTACTCCTTAAAGACAGCGTTAATCATTTGCAGGATGCTTATTCGGCTTATCTTGATTTGAAACTCAACCACACAATGCAGCTTTTTACTGTTATTACAACAATATTTTTTCCGCTGACATTAATTGCAGGCTGGTACGGTATGAATTTTACTTCTATGCCGGAGCTTACGTGGAAATACGGTTATCTTTTCGCTGTATTTCTGTCTGTGGCGGTCGTTGTTGTTTTAACTTATGCGTTTAAAAAGAAAAAATGGCTGTAAACTACTCTGATATTATTTGTCGGGAGGTCTTTGCGCCCTCCCGTAAATTTAAATATAATATAACATAAAGGAAAAACTATGAACATACTTGAAACTTTGCAGACTGAATTCAGTCTTAAACCATGGCAGGTTGAAAACACAGTAAAATTAATTGATGACGGAAATACAATTCCGTTCATTGCACGTTATCGTAAAGAGGCTACAGGCTCGCTTGACGACCAACTTCTTCGAGAACTCTTTGAAAGGCTTGAATATCTCAGAAATCTTGAAGAGCAGAAAGAAAAGGTGCGCACGGCGATTACAGAGCAGGAAAAAATGACTGACGAAATTGCTTTTGCTATTGACAATGCCAAAACTCTGACCGAAATTGAAGATATTTACCGCCCGTACAGACCGAAAAGAAAAACACGTGCGTCTGTTGCAAAGGAAAAGGGTCTTGAACCGCTGGCGCAGAAAATTTATCTTCAGCTTGACGGCTTTGACCCGTATAATGAGGCAAAGAATTTCATCACCGATGAGGTTGAAACTGTGGAAGACGCCATTAACGGTGCAAGAGACATTATTGCCGAAATGGTGTCCGATGATGCGCAGGGCAGAAAGCAGCTGCGCTATGTTTGCAGAAAACACGGCAGTATAACTGCAACACCTGCCAAAGACGACCTCGGCGTTTACGAGAATTACAGGGACTACAGTGAGCCTGTTTCAAAAATTGCAAATCACCGTGTGCTTGCAATCAACAGGGCAGAGAAAGAAGATTTCCTTAAGGTTTCGCTCGATTTTGACAAGGCAAACGGTGTGAATGTTCTTAAAGGACTGCACGTTACTGCCGCAAATCCAAGTTCGGATATTGTGTTTGAGGCGGTTGATAATGCGTATTCAAGGCTCATTTTTCCCGCTATCGAAAGGGAAATCAGAAATGAACTTACGGACAGGGCGTCGGAAGATTCAATAAAAGTGTTTGCCAAAAACACGGCAGAACTTCTTATGCAGCCGCCTGTTAAGGGCAGGGTTACAATCGGTCTTGACCCGGGTTACAGAACGGGCTGTAAGGTCGCCGTAGTAGATGAAACGGGCAAGGTGCTTGATACGGCGGTTATTTACTGTGCACCGCCTCACAGTAAAATTGATGAGGCAAAGAAAATTATCAAAAATCTTGTGCAGAAATATAATGTAAAAATGTTTGCAATCGGCAACGGCACGGCAACACACGAAACAGAGGTTTTTGCCGCCGAAGTTATTAAGGAACTTGACTGCGGTATTACTTATATGGTTGTCAGCGAGGCAGGAGCATCTGTTTATTCGGCATCAAAACTTGCCGCTGAAGAATTCCCGCAGTTTGATGTTTCGCTCCGTTCGGCAGTTTCAATCGCAAGAAGATTGCAGGATCCTCTTGCCGAACTTGTTAAAATCGACCCAAAGGCAATCGGTGTGGGTCAGTATCAGCACGATATGCCGAAAAAAGAACTTTCCGCTGCACTTGACAGTGTTGTTGAGGACTGTGTAAACTCCGTCGGTGTTGATTTGAACACAGCGTCTCCGTCGCTTCTTCTCCGTGTAGCGGGTGTATCGTCGGCAATCGCCAAAAATATTACGGCTTACCGTGAGGAAAACGGCAGTTTCAAATCAAGGGCAGAACTTAAAAAAGTTCCGAAATTAGGTCCTAAAGCTTTTGAGCAGTGCGCAGGCTTTTTAAGAATTGCAGGCGGTAAGAATGTGCTTGATAATACCGCCGTTCATCCCGAATCATATGAGGCAACGAAAAAATTGCTTAAACTCTGCAAAGTGTCCGACGATGATATACGTATGGGTAACTTGCAGCTGCTTAATGAAAAGGTACAGAGTGTCGGCACATCGGCGCTTGCAAAAGAACTTGAAATCGGCGAGCCTACACTTGTGGATATTATCAGCGAAATCAGTAAACCCGGCAGAGACCCGAGAGATGAACTGCCTCAGCCGCTTCTCCGTACCGATGTTATGGGTATGGAGGATTTAAAGGCAGGAATGGAACTGAAGGGCACTGTAAGAAATGTTATAGATTTCGGCGCATTTGTTGATATCGGTGTGCATCAGGACGGGCTTGTTCATATCTCGCAGATAACAAACAGATATATAAAGCACCCGTCGGAGGTGCTTAAAGTCGGTCAGATTGTCACTGTCTGGGTGCTCTCTGTTGATACGGATAAAAAGCGTATTTCACTTACAATGAAAAAGCCTGAATAGCCAATAACATCTTTGCAGGGGGAGGGCCTACGTGCCCTCCCGTCAATCGCATAATAAATTTGCATAATGAAAGGGGTAATTTTTATGCAGAATGAAATAACAAAAAGGCAGAAGCTGCTTGATGAAAACGGCAATCTTGCAAATCCGGGTTGGTGCAGGCGCAATCTTTACGATTACAATATCGAAAAGAAAAGCGTAAGCACAATGCGCCTGAAGGAGTGGGATTTTTATCAGGTGTCAAACGGCAGATATATGGTGCAGATTAATATTTTCAATATCTCGCTTGCTACCTGCGCAACGTTCGGTTTTGTTGATTTGCTCACATGTATGAAGTTTGATACTATGGCAATGGAACTGATTACGCCGAATAAAAACAGACTGAACAAAAACGGCGATACGCCCAACAGTATTGCTTTCGGCAAAGGCAGTAACAGGGCAGAGTTTGTTACAACCGATGATTGCCACCATATTAAATTCAGCGGCGTTTGCAGGGGTAAAAAGATTGATGCTGAATTTTTCTGCAACCGCCTGCCGAATCATGAAAGCATAACGATTGCAATTCCGTTTAAAGAACAGGGGCATTTTTTCTACACAAATAAAATTAATTGCCTGAATACATACGGAATCGTTGTTTACGGCGGCGAAAAATTTGAATTCAGCCGGGAAAACAGTTTCACTGTGCTTGACTGGGGCAGAGGTATCTGGCCGTATTCAAATATGTGGTACTGGGCAAACGGCAGTGCGTTTGTTGACGGCAAGATTTTCGGCTTTGAACTTACATGGGGCTTCGGCAATGACGATAATGCCTCCGAAACGGCGTTGTTTTATGACGGCAAATGCCATAAAATCGGCAGGGTTCACCTTGAATTTGACCCCGAACTCGGCAAACGCTGGATGGAGGATTGGCATTTTATAAGCGAAGACGGCAGGCTTGATCTGACGATGACGCCGTTTTATGATAACTGCACCGAAATGATGCCGCTGAATCTTGTAGGTATGAACACACATCAGGTACATGGTTTGTGGAACGGCACCGTCACCCTTGACGACGGCACAACGCTTGAAATTAAAGACATGTACGCCTTCTGTGAAAAGGTTTATAATAAGTGGTAATATAAGATTAAAAGCGTATAAGTTTCAGCAATGTTGTTATAAAATAAACCCCTGTAAGAATTTTTAATTCTTACAGGGGTTTGTTGTTTGTATTATGCAGATACTTTTTCAAATGTATACAGTTTATCAACATCCTGTTCATTCACATGAATGGTTGTTAATGTAAACGAAGGAGCGGTGTTTTTTGAGCCTGCGGCACTGTATCCGCCAAGGCTGCTTAACTGGTAATAGCGATTATTATAGAGATAAGTAATATTATCGCTGTGCACATGGGCAGTTGAAAGCAATGTGATATATTCATTATTCTCGGTTTTTTCATCAAAAAGAGAATTTTTCTCTATATCGCTCACTGAATAGTCATCTGAAAAAGGAAAATTATTATACGCTGTTCCTTGTTTGTATGCCGTTTCAAATGCAGGTGTGGGCATATGAAAGAAAACACTGGTTTTAACTTTTCTTTCGTTAATTCCGTTAAGAAGCCAATCAATCTGATTTTCCTTTATGTAATCATACTCCCCTTTATCATCAAGGGAATGGGAATCGAGTATGGCTAACGAATGAACCAATTCACCGTTTTGTTTCAGGTCAATGAAAAACTGCATTGTGCCTTCAATTCCTTTTTCATTGCCTGCAATAAAGTTTTCATATTGAAGCATAAAGGCAATTAAATCCTGATTTGAACCGTCTTTCTGCCCATCATTATTGCCCGGGGCAAAAGTCCATGGCACATTGTAACTTTCAATAAGTTCAGCGAAAAGCGAAACTGCTTTGTATTTATTGTATGACAGCTTTGAGTTGTAGCCTTCAACCAAATCTCCGTCAACAATAATTAAGTCACACGGTGTTTTATCCAGCACGGTTTTTAATTCATCAAGTGTTTTTTTGTCATTACTGCAGGTTCCGTTAATAAAATGAGTGTCATTAATTTTAAGTATTTTAAATTCATCGCCTGCGGTAATGTCCAATGAAATATTTTTGTTGTTATATATTTCGTCATAACTGTTTTGTATTTCATAAGTGTTTTTGGAACAACTTATCAGTGAAAGAGTTAAAACGATTACTAAAACAGCCGAAATAATTATTTTAAATTTTTTCATTTCGTTTTTTCCTGATTATTTGAGCAGGGATTTGTACATTTTGATGTATTCGTTTGCCGATTTGCCCCAGCTCATATCGCATTCAAGAGCACGCTTAACGAGCGTCGGCCAATAATCCTTGCTGTTATATGCGTCAACTGCTCTGTAAATTGCGCCGAGCATATCGTAAGCGTCATAGGTTTTAAAGGTAAAGCCGTTGCCTTCTCCGTCACCGCTGTCGGTAATTGAGTCTTTAAGACCGCCTGTTTCACGAACAATCGGCAGTGTGCCGTAGCGCAGTGCTACCATCTGTGAAAGTCCGCACGGTTCGCTCTTGCTCGGCATAAGGAACATGTCTGCGCCTGCATAGATTTTTCTTGCAAGGTCGGGAACAAAGCCAAGCCTTAAGCCGACTTTATCGGGGTATTTATCGTGCAGTTCACGGAAGAAACTTTCATACTGCCATTCGCCTGAGCCAAGTACAACGTACTGAATATTTCTTTCCCAAAGGCTCTTTTCAAGCACTTCACGCATAAGGTCTACGCCTTTATGACCTACAAGCCTTGTAACTATGCCGACAATAGGAACATTAGGATCAACGGCAAGACCCATTGCTTTTTGAAGCTCTGCTTTGTTGACTGCTTTTGCCGAGAAATCTTCGGCATTATAGTTCTGCCACAGTGCAGGGTCTGTTTCGGGGTTGTAGCTTTCAGTGTCAATTCCGTTGAGAATACCGCAAAGCTTCCATGAACGCTGATTTAAAATCTGGTCAAGGCCGTGTGAATACCATGGGTCCAAAATCTCTTTTGCGTATGTAGGCGAAACGGTTGTAACCTTGTTTGCACATTCAATGCCTGCTTTGAGGAAGTTTACAAGTCCGTCATACTGTATCAAATCGTAATGCTGCGGAGCAATTCCGAGCACATCTTCAAGCAGTTCATTGCCGTACTTGCCCTGATACTGAATATTGTGAATTGTGAAAACAGTTTTGATGTTTTCAAATCCTATCTGATTTGCATAATAGCAACTGTAGTAAAGCGGAGTCAGTGCGCTCTGCCAGTCGTTGCAGTGGATAATATCCGGTTTCCAGCCGATAGCGGGGATAATTTCAATAGCCGCTCTTGCGAAAAATGCAAAGCGCTCTGCATCATCGTAATGGCCGTAAATTCCGTCTCTCTTGAAGTAATACTGATTATCAAGGAAATAGAATACAACGCCGTTCAGTTTTGCCTCGAAAATACCGCAGTACTGCCTTCTCCAGCTGACAGGAACAGAGATTGAAGTGATAAACTTCATCTTGTCTTTATATTCCTGCTTGATTGAATCGTAAAGCGGCATAACAACACGGCAGCCGATTAATCTTTTGCGCAGCGCAATGGGCAGTGAGCCTGCAACATCGCCAAGACCGCCTGAAGCCATCCATGGATTTGCCTCAGATGCAACATATAATACTTTCATTTCGTAACCTCCGTTAAATTCTTGTTCCCTTAGTTAATGTTACAGGGAAAGTCGGAGCGCCTGAAAGTTCAATGCCCGGCTTAACAGAAACATCTTTATCTGCAATAACGCAGTTGAGCATAGCGTTTTCGCCGATTTCCGCGTCCTGCATAAGAATTGAATTTTTAACAACTGCACCCTTGCCGATTTTTGCACCCTTGAAGATGATTGAATTTTCAACCGTTCCGTCAATAATACATCCGTCTGCGGCAAGTGAATTGTTGAATTTTGAATCAACGCCGTAAAGTGACGGCATATCATCTCTTTCCTTGGTATAAATCGGTGTTTTGCTGAAAAGTTTCTGCCTGTTTTCTTTTTCAAGCAGTTTCATTGATACATCATAGTAAGCCTGAACAGATGAGATTGTGCCAACAAAACTGTCGGTAGCGTCAAAGGCATAAATTTTCAGTTTGTCAAGGTTTGCCATAATAATGTTTTTCTGGAAAGAAATTTCATTCCTTGAATGAGCGGCAGAAATAAGCGTGTCAAGCAGATATTTTTTCATAATGATAACATTTACGCTGTGATAAACATCGCCGTCTGTTTTGTCGTCAAGGCTCATTGCTGTAATTCTGCCGTCTTCTTCAACCCTGTCAAAGCAAACGATTGATTTGATTTTATCGGGCATAGGTGCTTTAACGCCGACGATTGTAATATCAGCCTCGGTTTTTTCGTGTGCCTCAAATAAAGCTTCATAGTCGAGAGACAAAACATTGTTGCAGTCGCTCATAACAACATAAGTCTGATTGCTCTGATTCAAAAAGCCCTTGTTGCCGTAAATAGCATCTATTCTGTTGCCCCACATTGTGGCGGTGCCTACATTAAACGGCGGCAGAATGAATAAGCCGTCATTTTTTCTGCTTAAATCCCACGGCTTGCCCGTGCCTACATGGTCCATAAGCGACTGGAAATTGGCGTTTGTGATAACGCCGATTTTTGTAATTCCGCTTTCCACCATATTTGAAAGAGGAAAGTCAATAAGCCTGTATCTTGAACAGAAAGGCACTGAGCCCATTGTTCTGACGGCAGTAAGACTGTCAAGTGTGCTTTCGTGAATGTTTGCAAAAATCATTCCTAAAACCTGTTTTCCGTTCATGCTTATACCTCCTCTCCCGATTTAATCATAACACCGGGATCAACCTTTGCACCCTTGGTGATTGTTGCGCCTGCGCCGATAACTGCAATGCCCCAGTCCTCGGGGTTTTCAAGCTCTTCGGGGATAACGCCGATGTGTGCATCTTCATCAATTACGGCATCTTCCGCAACGATTGAGTAGTAAACCTTTGCATTTTTCTTTATTGTAACGCCCGGCATAATTACACTGTATCTTATGTCTGCGCCTTCTTCAATAATAACGTTGCTTGAAATTACGCTGTAATCAACATTGCCCTCAATTTCACAGCCCTCTGAAATCGAAGAACTTTCAACAACAGCATTTTTGCCGATGTAGTGCGGCGGAGCGATTGGGTTTCTGCTGTAAATCCGCCAGCTTGGGTCGCTTAAATCAAGGTCAACATTTGGATTAATGATGTCAAGATTAGCCTCCCACAGTGAGTCGATTGTACCGACGTCTTTCCAATACCCTTTAAACGGAAAAGCAAACATTCTTTCGCCTGCGCCGAGCATTGACGGAATAATGTTTTTGCCGAAATCGTTTGCGGACCCCTCTGTATTTTCGTCTTCAATAAGATATTTTTTCAACTTGTCCCAACTGAAAACGTATACGCCCATTGACGCTTTGTTTGACTTAGGCTCGGCAGGTTTTTCTGCAAATTCGTAAATCTTGTCATTTTCGTCAGTTGCAAGAATTCCGAAACGCGATGCCTCTTCCCACGGAACTTCAAGAACTGCGATTGTGCAGGCAGCATCGTTCTTTTTGTGGAAGTCAATCATCTTTGAATAATTCATTTTGTAGATATGGTCGCCTGAAAGAATTACAACGTATTCGGGGTCATATTTTTCAATGAAATTGATGTTCTGGTAAATTGCATTTGCAGTGCCCTTGTACCATTCTGCACCGCCGATTGCCTCGTATGGCGACAGAATGTGAACACCGCCGTTCTGCCTGTCTAAATCCCAAGGCTGACCGTTGCCGAGATAATCGTTGAGTTCAAGCGGCTGATACTGTGTGAGCACGCCAACGGTGTAAATACCGCTGTTTACACAGTTTGAAAGTGGGAAATCAATGATTCTGTAGTTGCCGCCGTAAGGCACGGCAGGTTTTGCAATGTTTTTTGTAAGAACACCGAGACGGCTTCCCTGACCGCCTGCAAGAAGCATTGCAACTACATTTGATTTATGTGCCATAGTATTCCTCCTGTATTTTATCTATTTAACTTTTTCTAAAAACATAGCGTTTAAACCGCCGAGTTTTATGCCGATACTTTGTTCAAAACCGTGCATTGGTTTTTTCGCTGTTTTGTATGTACCGCAAAGGCGGGATTTTGTTCCGCCGTATTTTTTTAAATTACTGTCAAAAATGACCTTGTATGTTCCTGCTTCGGGTACGCCGATTCTGTATTCGGTGTGGCTGTTCGGCGTGAAATTGAAAATGCCTATGATTTCTTTGCCCTTTTTGTTTATCCTGCGGAAAGCGATTGTTGAGTTTGTATTGTCATCGCTTGAAATCCAGCTGAAGCCCTCCCAGCTGTAGTCAATTTCCCACAGTTCGGAGTGTTCTTTGTAAAACTTATTGAGTTCTCTTGTGAAATCCTGCAATTTCCTGTGTTTTTCATAATCAAGCAGCAGCCAGTCGAGCCCCTCTTTATATGCCCATTCTTTGAACTGACCGAATTCCTGACCCATAAAGAGCAGTTTTTTGCCGGGGTGAGCCATCATGTAGGAGAGGAAAAGCCTCATTCCGTCAAACTTAGCGTCGTATTCGCCGGGCATTTTGTTAAGCAGGCTTGCCTTGCCGTGCACAACTTCATCGTGGCTTATCGGCAGTATAAAGTTTTCTGAAAAAGCATAAAAGAAACTGAATGTAATGCAGTTGTGGTTGCCTTTTCTGAATAACGGGTCCATAGATGTGTAGCGAAGCATATCGTTCATCCAGCCCATATTCCACTTAAAATTAAAGCCGAGTCCGCCTATATCGGTAGGCATTGTAATCATAGGCCACGCTGTTGATTCTTCGGCAATCATCATAATTGACGGGTGTTCTTTGAACATTGCCGAGTTCAGACTTCTGAAAAATTCCACTGCCTCAAGATTTTCACGGCCGCCGTTTTTGTTCGGCGTCCATTCGCCTGCATTTCTGCCGTAGTCAAGGTAAAGCATAGATGCAACGGCGTCAACACGCAGACCGTCAAAATGATATTTGTCTGCCCAGTACATTGCAGAGGAAATAAGAAAACTTTTAACTTCGTTTTTGCTGTAATCAAAAACTCTTGTGCCCCATTCTTTATGTTCGCCTTTTTTCATATCGCTGTATTCGTAAAGCGGTTCACCGTCAAATTCATAAAGACCATAAGCGTCTTTAGGAAAATGAGCAGGTACCCAGTCAAGAATTACACCGATGCCTGCTTTGTGGCAGGTGTCAACAAAATACATTAAGTCTTCGGGTGTGCCGTAGCGTGAGGTGGGGGCAAAATAGCCGGTTACCTGATAGCCCCAGGAGCCGTCATACGGAAATTCCATAATCGGCATCATTTCAATATGGGTGTAGCCCATATCTTTAACATAAGGCACGAGTTCTTCAGCCATTTCACGGTATGAAAGAAAATCGCCGTTTTCATGCTGCTTCCATGAGCCGAAATGAATTTCGTAAATGTTTACAGGCTTTTCAAGAATGTTTGATTTTTTACATTCTGTTTTCCACTTTTTGTCACTCCATCTGTAATTGGAAAGTTCGTATACTTTTGACGCTGTGCCCGGTCTTGTTTCGGCGTGAACTGCATACGGGTCTGCTTTGTCAACAATTCTGCCGTCAGCAGTATGAATTGAGTATTTATAGCAGTCAAAAACTTTGACGCCGTCAATAACAGCTTCCCAGATACCGTCTGCAACGGGAATCATATAATTCGCCTCGTTGTTCCAGCCGTTGAAATCACCTATAACCGAAACTGCAGTTGCATGCGGAGCCCATACACGAAAAACAAAAGTATCCTCTTTAAGTTTATGAACGCCGAAAAAATCATATGCCCTGTAATTTTCACCTTTGTTGAAAAGATAAATCGGGAACTGATATTCTTCTTTTATTTCTATCAAAAATATCATCTCCTTTTGCCGTATTTTGCTTTTGATATTTATATACATTAAGATTGTAACACTATATTTTGTAATATGCAAGGATTTTTTGTTTAGTTTGTTACAAGAATTTTTCTCAAAATTTCAAATATTGTGCAATTTGTAGAAAAATATACAAATAATTTGTGTAATTTGTTAGATGATTGCGTGGCACTCTCAATAAATTCAGACTGTCGATAAAGTGGTCAGAACCACGCCAAAGTTAAATACGTTATGGTAATTACATTACCGTAGGGTGCGGCGTCCACGATGCACCGTTTTACAACAGCGTCATTGAAATTCCTAAGAAACGTCGAGTTTCTTAGGAATTTGGCGTTTTTTGCCTTTTGCTCGGGGGCAGTACCTATGTACGGCACCCACTCGCAAAATGCAAAATTCTGTTCC
>CABUAS010000041.1 GCA_902489595.1 uncultured Oscillospiraceae bacterium
ATATTGTAAAATATATACTTACATCAATCTATATATTTATGGTAAGAGGTATAAAATGAAACTTTCACTTGTTGTGCCCTGTTATAATGAAGAGGGCAATGTTGAAAAATTCTTTTCCGAAGTTAAAAGAGTTTTTGACGGTAAAGTAGATGATTATGAATTTGTCTTTGTTAATGACGGCAGTAAGGATAAGACGCTTGTTAATCTGAAAAAGCTCTATAATGAGCAGAAAAATTCTCATATTCAGGTGCTTTCCTTCAGCCGTAATTTCGGTAAAGAATCTGCAATTTATGCAGGTTTGAATCACGCAAAAGGCGATATGGTCTGCCTGATTGACGCTGATTTGCAGCAGCGCCCCGAGGTTGTTCTTGAAATGCTTGATGTTATGAATTCAAATGAGGACCTTGACTGCGTAACCGCTTATCAGGACGAGCGCAAAGAAAGCAAAATAATGACTTCTTTAAAATCAATGTTTTACAAAATTATAAACGGTATTGCCGAGGTAAGATTTGTAAACGGTGCGTCTGATTTCAGACTTATGAAACGCTCAATGGTAGACGCTATTTTGCAGATGACCGAGTATCACCGTTTTTCAAAGGGTATTTTCAGTTGGGTAGGTTTTAATACCGAGTATATTCCTTATACTGTTGAGGAAAGAGAGAGCGGCGAGTCTAAATGGGGATTCAGAAAACTGCTTAAATATGCTTTTGAGGGTATTGTTTCGTTTACTACTTTTCCGCTCAAGCTGTCTGCCTATGTAGGTTTTCTTTCTGCTTTTATTTCAATAATTTATCTTATCGTGGTTGTTGTGCAGAAACTTGCTTTCGGAATTAATGTACCGGGTTATGCAACAATTGTTGTGCTTGTCCTTCTTCTTGGTGGACTTCAGCTTTTCAGCCTCGGTATTCTGGGTGAATATCTGTCAAAAATCTATGTTCAGGTTAAAAACAGACCTGTTTATATTTTGAAAGAGCATTTGGGTAAAGACGATGAAAAAGATTAAAGAATTGTTTATTAAGTATAAAGAAATCATAACTTATGTGATTTTCGGCGTGCTTACTACTGTTGTAAGCTGGGGCAGTTATACTGTTTTTGTAAATGCACTGTCTATGCCTGTTTTCGTGGGCAATCTTTTAAGCTGGATATGCGCCGTTGCATTTGCCTATATAACAAATAAACTTTGGGTGTTTGAATCAAAAAGTTGGAAACCGTCTGTTATAGGCAAAGAAATTTTAAGTTTTGTTGCCGCAAGAGGAATTACGGGAGTAATAGAAATAGTGTGCGTTCCGCTTCTTGCTAAAACGGGGTATGATAATATTTTCTTCAGCCTTCTTGAAAAAGCAAACATCAGCCTCGGCATTTTGTTTACAGACGGTATTTATTCAAAAATCACACTTGCTGTAATAGTTGTTATAGTAAATTATTTCCTGAGTAAGTTTATCATCTTCAAGAATAAGAAAAAAGAACAGTGATTTTTAAAACGGTACGATTTATTTGTACCGTTTTTTTCTTGTTGCAATGGCAAGTTCGATATGTTATAATGAAATCAATATACAGGAGGGATATATTTAGATGAAGAAAATCATATGTTTTAT
This sequence comes from uncultured Oscillospiraceae bacterium, assembly GCA_902489595.1. GTDB lineage: Bacteria > Bacillota > Clostridia > Oscillospirales > Acutalibacteraceae > Eubacterium_R. The sequence continues at coordinate 1,596 of CABUAS010000041.1, forward strand.
ACTTAGCGTAATTATGTGCCTGTCGGTACTGCCGATTACGGCTTTTGCAGATGATTACGAAAGTCAGTTAAGGCAGGCAGGCTTTACATCAAAGTACATACCTGCGTTAAAGACACTGCATGAAAAATATCCGAACTGGCAGTTTGAGGCAGTTCAGGTAAATATGAGCCTAGACGATGCAGTTGAAAACGAAAGAAAAAGCCACAAACAGCAGTTGATTCAGAACATCAGTCAGAACAATGGCAAGGGTTATTACTGCGATTGCAATAAGTGCTATGTTAATGGCAAGTATGTTGTGCAGGAAGTCGGGAACTGGGTTTCCGCCTCCGAAGCGGCTGTGAGATATTATATGAATCCTCTTAACTTTCTTGACGAAAGATATATCTATCAGTTTGAAATTACCGATTATGAAGATTATCAGACTGTATCGGGCGTTGAGGAAATCTTAAAAGGCACATGGATGCATAATTCTTATATAGACGGCTATTCACCTAAAACTAAATACAGTGCGGCAATTATGACCGCCGCACAGGAAAGCGGCGTTTCCGCTTATTATATTGCGGCTAAAATCGTTCAGGAGGTCGGCGGCAGTGCGCCTACAGCAATAGGTGCAAGCGGTAAAAATTCAACCTATCTCGGTATCTATAATTATTATAATATCGGTGCTTCTTCAGGCGGACTTGACGGTCTTAAATGGGCGGCGCAGAAAATGCCTGCAAGCAATATCGTAAATACCGATAACGCAAGATTAAGGGACAAGCCTACCACTTCGGACAGCAGCACGGTTACAACACTTCCTTACGGCACAGCCGTTACAATTCTTGATTCTGTAAACGGCACGCACGACGGCTTTATCTGGTATTATGTAAGCGTGAACGGCTATAACGGCTATATCCGTTCCGATTTGGTCGGAAATATTTATAACAGACCGTGGACAAACCCATATTCTTCAATCGTAAACGGTGCAAAATGGATTGCAAATAATTTCACCGAAACACAGAATACGGGCTATTTTCAGAAGTTTAATGTTCACCCTGAATCGGCAGACAGATTTTCTCACGAATATATGGCGAATGTGCAGGCTGCTGCATCAGAAGCAGGTCTGAAATATAAAGCTTATTCAAACGGTAATCTGCTTTCAAAGCAAATGAAATTCATTATTCCCGTTTATTCCGATATTCAGTTTTCGGATTTGTACGGCTATGAATATTACAGCGATTTTGTGAATTATACATCTGTTTACAATGAGTTTTTAAAGGGCACTAATCCGCCGTATTTCACGAAGTTTTCGCCGACAACACCGATTACAAGAGCAATGTTTGTAACTATTCTTTACCGTATGGCGGGTGAGCCGTATAAGAACGCAAATCCGTATCCGTCAACACCGTTTACAGATATTACAGATACAAACGTTTACTATTACGATGCCGCCTGCTGGGCGCTTGATAAGAAAATTACAAATCAAACTACATTTAAACCTAGTGATAATGTAACAAGAGAACAGACTGCATCATTCCTGTTCAGATATGCAAAGGATAACGGTACGCTCGGCAGTGATGAATATAAAAATGTAAACCTTTCATCATACCCCGATTATAACAGCGTTCACTCTTGGGCAGCCGATGCAATGCAGTGGGCAAACTTCAACGGAATGATAACAGGAACACAACAGGGTCTTATCAACCCGCAGGGTGCAACTCAGCGTATCCACGCAACAAAAATCCTTTACGGTTTCGGTAAAGTTTGTAATATCGGTAATTTTTCGTAGGGTGCGGCGTCCTCTACGCACCGTTTCGGGACGATGCCTTCATCGTCCCGCTTTTTTTGCCCTTTTTTTACTGTACATCCCACGGCCACGGGTCTTTAAGCCATTCATCGCTGTTGTTTGAACTCAGCGTAATAGGCCCGAATTCAGCCTCAAACTCTGCTTTTGCTTTTTCATACTGCATTTTATATTTTTCGTATAATTTCTGAGCCTCTATGTTGTCAAGATGGGTGTCAAGATAAACTCTCATTTCCCACATTGCAAACTGAATGGAAGAAAGTTTTAAAAGTGCTTTTTCTCTGTTCATTTAAGCGCTCCTTTCCCGGTAAACGGCTTATCAAGTTCGGGAAACAGTGTGCCTGCCATAAGTGCTTTATCCTGTTCACTGTAAACCGCAGCCTGTTGCTGAAAAGGTATATATGCCATTGTCACCGTTGCATTATCGGGCAGCGGCGGAATAATATTTGTTTTGGGTTTCAGAAAACTCGGGTTAAATAAATCTTCATATTTATCCATAGTTATTTCTCCTTTCTGTTTATAATATGCAGATATGTAAAAAATGACATATTTTGTATATTGTACGGTTTAATATCTCCCGTAAAAAATTTTTAAACATATAATGATATTGGATTGTTTAAAATCAGAAAATATAGGTAAAAATATAACTGAACGAAGTAAATTGAATTAACAAATTAAGGGTGATTATAATGACAGTTAAACGAGGCGATATATATTATGCCGATTTAAGCCCTGTTGTAGGCTCTGAACAAGGCGGAGTACGGCCCGTACTTATTGTTCAGAATGACGTGGGCAACAAGTTTTCGCCTACTGTTATTGCCGCTGCGATAACAAGCCAGAGGGATAAAACGAATCTTCCTACTCATATTGAGGTTGACGCCCGTGACTGCGGTCTTGCAAAAGACAGTATAGTTTTGCTCGAGCAGGTGAGAACTATTGACAAACGCCGTCTGCGTGAAAAAATGGGTGTCCTTGACAACGGCTCAATGGGTAAGGTTAATGAGGCGCTTTCCGTTTCATTCGGTCTGTGATATGCGGATAACTCGTTTTTACGGGTTGTTCGCTTTTTTTATTTTACTGTTGATAAAAGTTTTGTTTAATGTTAAAATTAATTTACAATAATTGAAAGAGGGCAGAAATATGCAGAAAATAGCACAGTTTGAAAAAGTTTCTTTCGCACAGTTTGAGGCAGACTGGAAAAAGAATTTCCCCGAAGCGGCAGACATTAAGGCAGTTTACAATTCAATCAAAATGCCTAAAAGAGCAACAACAGGCTCGGCAGGTTATGATTTCTATGCCCCTGCCGATATTAAACTTGAAAAGGGGAAATCTGTTTTGATACCGACGGGTATCCGCTCCAAAATCAATGACGGCTGGGTGCTTAAAATTTATCCCCGTTCGGGTCTTGGATTTAAACACAGAGTTCAGCTTGATAATACAGTCGGTATTATTGATTCTGATTATTATAATTCTTCAAACGAGGGTCACATTATGATAAAACTTTCGTGCGATGCCCACGATGACGGGCATATAGTTGATTTAAATGCGGGCGACGGTTTTGCACAGGGTATTTTCCTTCAGTTCGGAATTACTGTTGATGATGAGGCTGACGGTGTACGTGACGGTGGTTTTGGTTCTACTACAAATAAGGTGTGAATTATGAAAAGATTTTTGAAAATCATATCTCTGATTACGGCGTTTGTTTTGGTTCTGACCTTATTTTACGGTTGCGGTGCTGAAAAAGCAGAGGCTCTTGAATTTCCGCTTGACGGTGATGCTTATGCCTTTGATGATTCAAACGGCATTTCGGTGCATGACCCGTCACTTTTCAAGGCTGAAGACGGTACATATTATATCTACGGCACGCATATTGCCTCGGCAAAAAGCAGTGATTTAATTAACTGGCAGACTGTTTCAAACGGTGTTTTTGATAATAACAATACTCTTGTTACGATTAAATATAATCTGCGGCATACTCTTGCCGAGCCGCTCTCGTGGTGCGACGGTTATCAGCAGCAGAGCAAGGTTAAAAAGGAAGATTGGCAGACAAATATCTGGGCGTCTGATGTGTTTTACAACAATGCAATGGGTAAATACTGCTATTATGCCTGCTCATCTGTTTTCGGCACACCTGTTTCTGTTATATGGTTTGCTTCTTCACCTAATCCCGAAGGTCCGTTTGAGTATCAGAGCACACTGATTTACAGCGGTTTTAATAAACTCACAAAATTCGGCAAAAAGAAATATCCGACTCATTATAGTTTTACAAATCTCGGTGAACTTATTGAAAACGGCATTTTCACTGAAGATGAAGTTGAAAATGCAGAATGGTTTGACAAAGAGGGTAATTACGACTGTTCCTACGGCGCATATCCAAACGCTATTGACCCTGCTTTGTTTTATGATGAAAACGGCAGTCTGTGGATGACTTACGGCTCATACAGCGGCGGTATTTATATTATGCCGATTGTTGAGGAAACGGGACTGCCTGATTATGATTATATGAGAAATACAGGAGATTACGATTTGTATTTCGGCAAGCAGATTACCAAAACAAACGGTGAAACAGCAGGCACGGGCGAAGGACCGTATATTGTGTATGATAAAGAAGCAGGTTATTATTATCTTTATCTTACATACGGCGGCCTTGGTGCACTTGACGGCTATAATATCCGTGAATACAGGTCTGAAAATCCCGATGGTCCTTACTTCGATGCAATGGGCAATAACGCACTTGAAATGATGAATACAGGGCTTAAAATCAACGGTAATTATAAGTTCGGTTTTAATGATACGGCTCGTCTTTCGGGCGGTCATTCCTCGTGTTTTATTGATGATGACGGCAGAATTTATCAGGCTTATCATCAGCGGTTCAATGACGGCACGGGAGCAGCTTTTTATGATGAAATTCATCAGATGCTCAGAACCGAAAACGGCTGGCATACGATGCTGCCGCTTAAATTCTGCGGCGAAACTGCACAGAGTGTCGATTATTCCGATATTGTCGGCAGTTATGAATTTATAATGTTCGGCGATGAAACAACTGCACTTGAAGATAATACCGATTGGGGCAGTGCCGATTCAATCGTTGAGGCGATGTCCAAAGCAGTAATAAACCTTGACGGCAGTATGAAAATTTATCCGAACGGCTCAGATAAAGCAGTTTCGGCACAGATTAAACTGAGAGAAAATTCATATCAGTTTGTTTTTGAATTTGAAAATGAAATATATTACGGTGTTTTCTGTAAAGGCACTGCAGAGGAAAAAGGCGAAGTTATGACACTTTCGGCAATCGCAGACAATAATAAAACCGTTTGGGGCGTTGCTGATTAAATACAAAAAAATCATATTTTTTCGTTGCTTTTATACATAATTTGATAAAATGCTTGACTTTTTAGTTTTATTTGTTTATAATCTTTCACGGATATTAAAGTTAATATTCAAATACCCCTGACATGCAGGTCGGAGGGAGGGAATGTTAAATGAGTCAGGTCAAGCTTAAAGAAAATGAATCTCTTGATAGTGCGCTTCGTCGTTTTAAACGCCAGACTTCCCGTGACGGTATTATTCAGGAAGTAAGAAAAAGAGAGCATTATGAAAAGCCTTCTGTTGCTCGTAAAAAGAAGAGCGAAGCTGCTCGTAAAAGAAAGTATAAATAACAATACATAAGAGCATATAGGGGAACGATTTTTCGTTCCCCTTAAATTTTTAGGAGAAAAGTTATGAAAAACATTCTTGTAATTAACGGCCCTAACCTTAATATGACCGGTATAAGAAAAAAAGGCATTTACGGCGATGAAACCTTAAAGCAGATTAACGATGAAATTAAATGCTACGGTAAGGCAAACGGCGCAAAAGTAAGTTTTTTTCAGTCAAATCACGAGGGTGACATAATTGATATTATTCACGAAAACAGAGAAAAGTTTGACGGTGCAATTATAAACGCAGGCGCTTATACTCATTATTCTTATGCTATAAGAGATGCTATTGAGGCTGTTGCCGATTACCTTCCTTTCGTTGAAGTTCATATGAGTGATATTCATAACAGGGAGGAATTCCGCAAAAAATCAGTGATTACTGATGTTTGTGTTAAACAAATTTGCGGCTTCGGCAAAGATAGTTATAAAATGGGTATTGATTTATTAATGGAAATATTATAAAATAATAGATGTAATAAAGTTTAGTGGAGGTATACCTAATGATTTCAGCAGGTGATTTTAGAAACGGCGTAACATTTGAGGAAGACGGCAATGTATTGCAGGTCATTGAATTCCAGCATGTTAAACCGGGCAAGGGCGCTGCCTTTGTAAGAACAAAAACAAAAAATGTAATTACAGGTGCCGTAACAGAAAAAAGTTACAACCCGTCTGCAAAATATCCTACAGCATATATTGAAAGAAAAGAAATGGTTTATTCATACAGCGATGACGGTCTTTACTATTTTATGGACCAGGAAACATTTGATATGATTCCCGTTGCAGAGGCAGATTTAAGCGACAACTTTAAGTTTGTAAAAGAAAATGATATTTGCCGTATTCTTTCTTATAAGGGCAAGGTTTTCGGTGTTGAACCGCCTACATTTGTTACTCTTGAAGTTACAAAGACCGACCCGGGCTTTAAAGGCAATACTGCTACAAATACATTAAAGCCGGCAACACTTGAAACAGGCGCAGAAATCCGTGTTCCGCTCTTTATCAACGAAGGCGATTCTATCAGAGTTGATACAAGAACCTGCGAATATATGGAAAGAGCATAAGTATAAGGAGTTAAAATTATGAATACTATTGAAAGCCTTGGCTATCTTAAAGGTCTTATGGACGGTCTTGATATTGACGGTTCAAAGAAAGAGGCAAAAATTTTCAAAGCAATAATTGATGTACTTGATAATCTTTCACAGGATATTGACGATGTGTGCGAAGATGTTTCAATGCTTGAGGAACAGATTGATGTTATCGATGAGGATCTTGCAAGCGTAGAAGATTATCTTGAAGATGAAGACGGCTATGACTGCGATTGTGACTGCTGTGACTGTGATGATGAGTGTATGTATGAACTTGAATGTCCGGCTTGTCACGAAACAATCGAAGTTGACGAAGACACTGTTATGGAAGGCGGCGTTGAATGCCCGAACTGCGGTGAATATCTTGAACTTCAGGTAGAACTTGACGACGAAGAAACAGAAGAATAATTTATTATTCAGAAAAAGCACCTTTCATTTTTCAAAGGTGCTTTTGGTATATTTTATGGGGTGATTTAATGAAAAAAATTCTTTCTGCCGTAATGGCTTTTGTTATGGCTTTTTCCGTTATGGCAGGTTTTGGCATTTTTTATGCAGATACAAGACCTACGCTTGATTTTACCCCTGATAAGGCTGTTGAGTTTCATGATATGAATAAGTTTCTTTTCAGAGAAAAAGAGTTTACTACAAAACTCAGTTCTCAGCCGCCTTATGCTTCCGAAGACTGGCGTAATTTTTACTGGTGTGATTTTGTGCCTCAGTATTCCGCTGATTATTCGTTTGATGTTAAGTCACAGTTTAAAATGAAATGTGAGATTTATGACGCTGAAAATAATCTTTTGTCATCAGGCTATTCTGCCGATACAAAGGAAAGCGACAAACTTTATCATTTCAGTTTAACTTACCGCCTTGAAATAGATAAACAGTATTATTTTAAATTTGCGTTTACCGAGGGAAATTATGACACTGTCGGCAAATTTTATGTATATTTTTCAAGCGGTGAAAGCGGCACTTTGAGCGATGACCCTGACCGTTTGAACCTTACAATTAACGGCAGCAGTGCGTCTTACACTTATGAACTTGCAGAATATTCTGTGCCGCAGCTTATGCAGGATTTGCAATTAGTCGTTTTTTATCCCAAAGGCAAATATTCTATATGGAAAAGCAGTGATACGCCTATTACTGCGCTTGACGGCGTTGATATTATTTTCAATGCATCAGACTGTGCCGCCACTGTAGGCAGGCATACGCTTGTTGCGCATTATTTAGGTTATGAAGTGAAGGCGTCATTTAATATTATTAAGTGTAAACACAGTTATAAAATCAAAAGCATTGACGAACCTGCTTGGAAAGAAACGGGTGCAGTTAATTATGAGTGTGAAAAATGCGGCGAAACATACAGTGATATTATTCCGACCGCAGAAGAACTTAAACCATTGATTGAGGCAAGCCTTAATGCAAAAAAAGGTGAAAGTAATTATAATGTCAATGCCGATATAAACAGGGATAATGTTATCAATGCCCGTGATATTTCAATCGTTTTAAGGGCATACGAGGAGTATAATCCCAATCCCTCAACCAAAAAAGGCGAGGGCATCAGCCAATCCTTTACAGAACAGCCGTGAATAATTATAATAACGGACAATTCGTGAATTGCCCCTATGGTGTTTCCGTCAGGTTATTGTTTATCTAACGGCGAAGTGGGGGCACTTCGCCTTACGGTATTGTTTTTGCAACTCTGTAGGGGTCGGCGTCCTCGACGACCCGTAAAAACATATGTAACCCAAAACACCTCCCGTATCGGGAGGCGTTTTTTGTTATCCCAAAGCGTTTCTTACTGCGTCGCCTGTGTCACGTGCGGCGTCACCTACTGCGTCTCCTGCATCTCTTACAACATCTCCTGCACCTCGTGCAACGTCACCTGCCGCATCGCCTACGTCAGATGCTGCCTCGCTTGCATTTGTTGCCGCATTGTCTGCCGCATTGCTGAGGTCCTCTCCTGCATTTGTTGTAGTTGAGGTTAACGGTTTAGTTGTAGTCGTTGTTGCATCGTTCATTTCGTTTTTGGAACAGCCGATAAAGATTGCAGAAATTACTGCTAATGATAATATGAAAACAATTATTTTTTTCATTTCAATGACTTCCTTTCGTTTTATTATTGCCTTGTTTTCCTGCATTATTATATTTTTTTAAAATTTTTTTATAAACAGTTTCTTATTTTGTAAGCGTGCCGTTGTCGGAATAAAGCAGAAGTAAGATGTTTTCTTCTTCGCCTGTTTCTGTGTTTATATAAATCAGCACATCTTCACCGCTCTGTTTGTTTCTGCAAAGCAGTTCATAGCACATTGCCTCTTTGCCGTTTTTAAGCGGTATAACTGATAGTTTTGAAGAAATTAAATCGGCACTTTTTGTCAGTTTTGAAACAGCGTCGTTCTGACTGATTTTGATTTCGCCAAACTGCCTTTCGGTGTGGTTTGTAAGATAACCCACTGCCTCAAGTGAGCAGATTTTACCGTCGCTTAGTGATACGCCTATTTTGATTAAATCCGAATAATAAATTATATTTTTTTCAGTGTATGCAAAGTTGAAAAGGCATATATCACCGTCAACGGCGTAGTAAGTGCTCTGCATATTTTTATAGCCGGCTTTATCAAGAAATGCTTTTGCAAGGTTCCGTGCGTTGTCGGTCGTGATATTTCTGCCGCTCGGTGAGCCGCTGTTTAAGATGGATGCTATAAATCCGCCGTTTTTTGTAATTCCTATGCTAACACCTTCGTATGTGAAACTGTAGCAGGGAATGCTGCCTACTTTGTCTGATTTTGCCGTTAAATCATTTGCCGAAACACCAAGTGCGTCTGCCGCTGTTTCAGCTGCCTGCTCACGGCTGATTTCCTCTGAATTCTTTATTATCTGTGATTCTTTATTCAAAACTGCGTCTGCAAAAGGACCGTCATAAATCAGAGTGGGGTAATCGGAAAAAGCCTCTTCAGCCTGCGTGAAATCAAGTGAAATCGACGCAACGGATGAATTGTCATTTTTTGATTTTATTTCATTTTCGGTAATTTTATTGCCATAGGCACACTTTGTTACCATATCCGAAACTGCTTTTGAATAAGTTTTTGCATAAGATAAAAGCATATTCATATTTTTCAGTTCATCGTCGCTTATTTCATCGCCGTTTTTGACTTTTGATGTCAGATAGTTTGAATAATCGCCTGCCTGGCTTAAAAATTTGTATGCACCTGATAAATTCATCTGATCAATCGGCAGATGTGAAAGTGCATTTTTAGCCGTGTTGCATTCGCTGTATAAATCTTCGGAAAGTTGCGCCATCATTGCAGGGCTTGATGCATATGCGCTTTTGGCTAAATTTGTTTCAATCATATCAAGACATTCTGCGAGTTCAGTTAGACTTGACTGATATGTTGCCTCAAGTTTTGCCTGATATTTTCTGCTCTCAATATTGCCGCTTATGGCATAAGTTACTATAACAGCAATAAAGCAAAGTGAAAATGATACGAATCTGATTATGTTTCTGTTACTCATTGTAATCCCTCCGTTTTTAATTTTACCCTGAAAATGCAAAAACATACAAAAAAGTGCTTTATTAGGCGAGTGTTTTGTGATATACTTATTTTTGTATATACATAATTAAATATATATTAAAATTTAATCGGAGAATTATAAATGGCAAAAAATATAAAAAGAATAGTTGTAAAAGTGGGCACGTCCACATTAACGCATAAAACAGGTAAAACAAATATCGCTCGGATTGCAAAACTTGTATCTGTTCTTTCAGACTTGAAAAATGCAGGATATGAAATAATACTTGTGTCATCAGGTGCTATCGCTATCGGTACAAGCAGACTACGCCTTGCAGAAAAGCCGAAGAAAATCAAAGGCCTGCAGGCGGCAGCGGCAGTAGGACAGAGTGAGCTTATGTTTTTGTATGACAAGATGTTTTCCGAATATGACGTTGTTGTAAGTCAGCTGCTTTTCACTGCAGATGATCTTGACAATGAAAGCAGTAAAAAGCATATTGTTGATACTTTTAATCAACTTCTTGAATTTGACTGCCTGCCGATTGTAAATGAAAATGATTCTGTTTATATTGAAGAACTTTTAAACGGTGATAATGACTGTCTTTCGGCAACAGTGGCAGTGCTTACTGATGCCGATTTGCTCGTGCTTTTAACCGATACAGACGGTATGTATGACGGAAATCCGTCTGAAAATCCGAATGCAAAATTAATCGGCAGGGTAGAGAAAATTGACGATGAAATAAGAAGTCTTGCCGGCGGTGCAGGTGCAAAAGGCACGGGCGGATTTGTTACAAAGGTAAAGGCAGCCGATATAGCAACAGGCGCAGGAATTCCCGTTGTAATTATGAACGGCTCAAAGCCCACTGATATTTACCATGTGCTCCACGGTGAAAGCGTCGGCACTTATTTTGAAGGGAGAAAATAAATGAAAGCACTTGGAATGAATGCCCTTGAGGCGAAAGATTTTCTTTCAACGGTAACTACCGCTCAGAAAAATGAGGCTTTGCAGGCTATTGCAAATGCACTCAGAAATAATATTGACCATATAATTGAGGAAAATAAGAAAGACCTTGAAAATGGCAAGAATTCAGGGCTGAGCGATGCACTTCTTGACAGATTAATGCTTGATGCTGACAGAATTGAAGGCATTGCAAAAAGCGTTGAAGAAGTAATTGCTCTTGATGACCCGTGCGGTAGAGTGCTTGAAACAGTTGAAAGGCCAAACGGTCTTGTAATCAAAAAAGTATCAGTTCCTATCGGTGTTATCGGTATTATATATGAGGCACGCCCAAATGTTACGGCAGATGCGGCAGTGCTTTGCCTTAAGAGTTCAAACGCAGTTATTTTAAGGGGCGGCAAGGAGGCAATCTGCTCAAGCATTGCCATTGCCGATGTTATGCGCAATGCAGTTAAGAGCGTCGGCTTTAATGAAAATGTTATTCAACTTGTAACCGATACCTCACGTGAATCTGCAAATCAGATGATGAAAATGAACGGCTATCTTGACTGCCTTATTCCGAGAGGCGGCAAGGGACTGATTAAAAGCGTTGTTGAAAATTCAACAGTTCCCGTTATTGAAACAGGCTCGGGCAACTGCCATATTTATGTTGACGAAAGCGCCGATGTTGAGATGGCGGCAAAAATTATTTTTAATGCAAAAACGCAGCGAATCGGTGTGTGTAATGCCTGCGAAAGCCTTGTGATTCACAAAAACATTATTGCAAAGGCTCTGCCTGAAATCAAAAAACTTCTTGATACAAAAAATGTTGAAATTCGCGGCGATGAAACTGCTCAGTCGGTTTGTAACGGTATTGTGCCTGCTTCGGATGAAGATTTCGGCACGGAATATCTTGATTATATTATCAGCGTAAAAACAGTAAATAATCTTGATGAGGCAATAAAACATATTAATAAATATTCAACCCGCCACAGCGAGGCAATTATTACCGAAAATGAAGAAAATGCAAAAGCCTTTCTCGCAAGAATTGACTCGTCTTCTGTTTATGTGAACGCTTCAACAAGATTTACGGACGGCGGTGAATTCGGTCTCGGTGCGGAAATCGGTATTTCAACACAGAAACTTCACGCAAGAGGTCCGATGGGACTTCGTGAACTGACTACAACAAAGTATCAGATTTTCGGAAACGGACAGACAAGATAAAACAGGAAATACAGGAGAATTTTAAACTATATGGATAAGTATAAAAAACTTGCCTCCAATACCATAATTTTTGCAATAGGCACGTTTTCGTCAAAGCTGCTTTCGGTTGTTCTGACATTCTTTTATACCCGTGTGCTTGCAACAGGTGATTTCGGCGGTGCAACGCTTATACAGAATGCCGTTAATATTCTTGTGCCTATCGTAACGCTTGCCGTAAATTCGGCGTGCCTGCGTTTTGCACTTGATAAACAGCACGGCAAAAAAAGCGTTTTCACAACAGGGCTTACAACTACACTTGTAGGCTTTATGGTTTTCTGCCTGTTTTATCCGCTTGTTGCAAAAATCAATATCAATGACTTCAATCTCGGTCAGTATGCAATCCTGCTGTATTTAATGCTGCTCGGCTCGTCACTCCGCCAGCTGGTGCAGCAGTTTGTGCGTGGTTCGGGTTTTGTAAAACTTTATGCAATAGACGGCGTTATTGCCACTGCAACTTCAGCAGGCTTTACATTCCTGTATCTCGGTGCGTTCAAATGGGGAATTTACGGCTATATTATGGCGATTTTCACAAGTGATGTTTTGTCTGTAATTTTTATGGGCACAATGATAAAACTATGGAAGGGCATTGATTTGCGCCACGGCCTTAACAGACAGACCTCCGTACCGATGCTTAAATACTGTATTCCGCTTATTCCGACTATCATCCTTTGGTGGATAATTAATGTGTCCGACCAATATATGGTAACGTATTTCAGCGGCGTTTCCCTGAGCGGACTTTATACTGCCGCTTATAAAATTCCGAATTTTGTTACGATTTTTGCGTCAATTTTCATTGATGCGTGGCAGCTGTCGGCAGTTGATGAATACGACAACGACGGAAAGTCGGAATTTTTCACCAAAGTGTTTAAAGCGTACAGCGGTGCGCTGATTTCAACCGCAAGCCTGCTTATAATTTTCTCAAGAATTATTACCGATTTTTATCTCGGCGAAGAATACTATGAATCGTGGCGTTATGTGCCGATTCTTGTTATTGCAACAACATTTTCGTGCTTTGTCAATTTTTATGCGTCTGTTTATATGGCAGAAAAAAAGAGCGTTCTTTCAATGCTTACGGCAGGAACGGGCGCAATAGTCAATATCATTTTAAATCTTATATTGATACCCAAATTCAATGCTTTCGGTGCTGCAATCGCAACGGCAGTTGCCTTTATTACGGTGTTCATTTTAAGAATTTTCAACACAAAAAAATATGTAAATATCAAGATAAATTATCCCGTATTTTTAGTTTCCGCCGTATTGCTTGCTGCAATGGCAGTTGTTATGATTAATGAAATCGGCGGCGGCCAGTGGCCGAGCTTCTTTATAACACTTGCACTCGGTGCAGTTGTTATTCTGATTAATTTAAGGTCTGTTATAGATATTGTTAAACTTCTTCTCGGTAAATTTTTTAAAAAGAAAAAGACTAAAGAGAAGTAAAAAACATAATATATATTGTAACTTACTATTGAAATAATCAATTTTTTAG
>CABUAS010000042.1 GCA_902489595.1 uncultured Oscillospiraceae bacterium
CCCCGCCCTACGACTATAAATGAAACGCTGCTGATATTCGTAGGGTGCGGCATCCCTGACGCACCGTTATTTATGCAGTGCTGTCTTTCCAATTTCGTAGGGGCAATTCAAGAATTGCTCGCTTTATATCGGGAGGGCACGGAGACCCTCCCCTACAAAATATTTTGTATGTCAAAAATTTTGTTGACAAATTTTATTCTTTATGTTAATTTGTTTATGTAATCAGCTATAACTGATTTTAAGTGAATAACCTGTTCCCATTCCGAACACAGAAGTTAAGCCTTTGCATTTGCAAAGGTCTTTTTATTTTTAAGGAGTGATGCTATGATTGACGTTAATTCTATTGATAAAGCAATTAAAACGGGCACCTGTACGATTTATCATTCGTGTGTTCATAATATGCTTTATGAAAAATCGTATTACTTTTGATTTTATGGAAAAATCCGAAATGCTTTTCAAGTGGTCGGGCAGATTGATTAAAGAAGATTGAGGGGTAATTCTATGAGTGAATTATGGGATATTTATGATGAAAACAGAAAGCCGACAGGCAAAACGATTTTGAGAAGTGATTTTTTTGACCGCAATAATTGCGATTATCCTGATGAATATCATATAGCGGTGCATATCTGGATAAGAAACAGTGAGGGAAAGTGGCTCATTTCCAAAAGAACACCAAATAAGAATTATCCGCTTTTGTGGGAGTGCACAGGCGGTTCGGTTATTGCAGGCGAGGACAGTCTTTCGGGCGCATTGAGAGAGGTTAGGGAAGAGCTTGGAATTAAGCTTGATGTTCAGAAAGGGTATCTTTATAAATCCATAAAAAGAGAGATTTATAATGATTTCTGCGATGTCTGGCTGTTTGAATGTGATTGCGATATTAACGATGTTGTGCTTCAGGAGGGCGAAACCTGCGATGCGATGTGGGCGTCAGGCAATGAAATTTTGGAGATGATTCAGTCGGGTGAATTTATACCGATTGATAATATGCAGTATGTTCCTGATTTATTAAGAGAATGAGGTTATTATGAATTATAGAATTATTACTTATGAAGAAAAATACCGTGATGATTTAATTTTTATGGTGCTTGAGTCAAAAGATGCGCTTGGAAAAGTGCCGTCAATTAATCCTGATTTGCTTAGCATTCAGCAAACTTATTTTGACAAGGGCGATATGTTCTGGCTTGCAGTAGATGAAAACGACAGGGTAATCGGCAGTATTGGGTACAGTTCGATTGAAAACAGCAATGACGTGTGGCTCCACAGGCTGTATATCAAATGCGATTTAAAAAGACATGGGCTTGGCTCTGCACTTTTAAAATTTGTTGAAAACTATCTCGTTTCAATCGGCAAAGAAACGGTGCACGTTCATCTTGGTGATGAAAAATTCTTTGAGTCAAAGCAATTTTATCCGAAGCACGGTTATGAGTATTACGCACCGCGATATATGAAAAAGAGATTAATACCTGATTATTCCGAGATCATAGGAAAATGTGTAAAAGGAGTTATTGACAGACCGATTGGCAGCCGACACCCTGATTATTCAAATATTGTGTATCCTGTTAATTATGGCTGTATACCTGAAATTTCAGGCGGCGATGATGAACCGCAGGATGTTTATTTGCTTGGTGTCAGCGTTCCCGTAAACTGTTTTCAGGGTAAAGTTATTGCGGCTTATCATCGTTTTGACGATAATGAGGACAAGTGGATAGTTGCAGATAATAATGACTTTACCGATAATGAAATTCTGAATGCAATAAATTTTCAGGAAAAATATTTTAAAGGAAGATTATACAGATAGAAAGGAGCAGATATGAAAATTGTGATTATGGGCTATAGCGGTGCAGGAAAATCGACGCTCGCAAGGTGGTTTGCAGATTATTACGGCATACCGTGCCTGTATCTTGACCGTGTTAATTTTAAAGAAAATTGGCAGATGCGGGACAGGGAAGAGGGCAGGCAGATGGTTGCCGACTTTATGAAGCAGGACAGTTGGGTGATTGACGGCAATTACAGTGAATTTCATCAGGCTGAGCGGATTGATAATGCCGATTTGGCGGTTATTCTACAGTATTCACGAATTGCCTGCATTAAGGGTGTGTTCAGCCGCTATTTTACCTACAGAGGTAAAACACGTGAAAGTATTGCTGACGGCTGTGCCGAAAAAATTGACCCTGAATTCTTTTGGTGGGTTATACACAAGCAGTATTCAAAAAAGAAAAAGGATAAATTCAGATCAATTAAAAGTAAATATCCCGAGAAAACACATATTTTTAAATCAAGAAAACAGTTGAATGATTTTTTGGAAAAATATATAATTAAACAGTGATAACAATTCGGGGGTGATTTTACTATGCAGATTGAAATCAGAAAAATGAGAGCACAGGACAGACAGGCGGTTGAGCATATCTGCCTTTCAACGGCGCCGTCTGCTTTGAATTCTACGGTGAAAATGCGTGAATACACATTGCTTATGTATAACAGATACTATACAAGAATGGCAGGGGACAGTTTTGTTGCCGTGAATTCCTACGATATTCCGATTGGTTACATACTTTGTGCGCCCAGTTATGAGCATTACAGAAAAAGTTTTTATGAAAATGAGCTTTCCGGTATTAAAAAAATCAGTTTTACAAGAGGAATTTCGGCAAGGGGCGAGGTCGCTTATATGAAAAGGTTTTCAAAGGAATATCCGGCGCATCTGCATATTGATATTCTGCCCGAGTATCAGCATATGGGAATAGGTAAAAAGCTGATGCAGGCGTTGCTGACTCATTTGAAAAATACAGGCGTTAAAGGCGTTATGCTGATTGTTTCGCCCGATAATAAGAATGCAATATCATTTTATGAAAAATGCGGATTTACGGCAGTTTCACACGGCGCAGGAATTGTTTTTGCGATAAGGCTGTGACGTTAAAATAATATTGCAGGGGCAATTCACGAATTGCCCGTTAACGGCGGTGCGTCAGGGGTGCCGCACCCTACGGAGTCGCAATAGTGCTATTTGCAGGCGAGGGCACCCCGCCCTACGATAACATTAAGAAAACAGCGCAGAAATATTGAGCTTCTGCGCTGTTTTGACTTTTTTCTGCACGCTGATGAAACGATGATAAAGCGTTCCGTTTTTATTCAGTACCTTTTATATCATTAATAATTTCCTGTATATGACTGATTTGAGTATCGGTCAGTCCGTCAATTTCCAAACGAATTTTTTCTCTGCCAAGCAGATAATCCGTTGAGACTGAAAAAATATCAGACAGTTTTACAAGCATATCTATTGAGGGTTGAATGTTATTATTCTCCCAGTTGGATACTGTTTGCTTTGTTACAGAGAGCTTGTTGGCGAGTGTTACCTGTGACCAACCATTTATATTTCGCAAGTTATATATATTTTCGTTTAACATTTTACGCCCCCCAAAATCTAATATTATAATACTATTATATTTTAATTATTGACAAACTTTAAATACTATGGCATTCTAATAATTGACTCAAGCGAATATTGAGCATTTATAATGAAAAGGAGAAATTTTATGTATTGTAAATCTTGTGGAGCAGAAATGAATGAAAATCAGGAAATTTGCCTTAGCTGTGGGGTTAAGAAAGGTTTAGGCAACAGCTTCTGCGCAAATTGCGGAAAAGAGATTTCGCCAAATGCAGATGTTTGTCTTAATTGCGGCGTTAAGGTAAGTAATGCCAATGTAAATAGCGATGATCTCGCAGGAAAAGATAAGACAACTGCCGGAATTCTTGCGCTGTTGCTTGGTGGCTTCGGCGTTCATAATTTTTATTTGGGCGAGAGTAAAAAAGGTGTAGTTAAAATTTTACTTTGTTGGACCGGTATAAGTTCAATTCTTGCTTTGATTGATGCTATAAAAATCTTTACAGATAAGTATGAAGCAGATTCAACTAAGTTTTTTTAATTGACAGCATAGTAAAAAGCGTTATGCCTTACACACGGCATAAGAAAAACGGCTTGGAGAAATCCAAGCCGTTTGTTTGTGTATTCAGTTCGGTTTAGCCAAGTTCTGAGAAGTACTTGATTGTGCGAACCATCTGTGATGTGTAGCTGTTCTCGTTATCATACCAAGAAACAACCTGAACCTCATAAAGGTCATCACCGAGAGGAAGAACCATTGTCTGAGTAGCATCAAAGAGTGAGCCGTATCTCATACCAACGATGTCTGATGAAACGATTTCATCTGTGTTGTAGCCGAATGACTCTGTAGCAGCAGCCTTCATAGCAGCGTTGATGCCGTCAACAGTAACATCCTTGCCCTTAACAACAGCAGTAAGAATTGTTGTTGAACCTGTTGGTGTAGGAACACGCTGAGCAGAACCGATAAGTTTGCCGTTGAGTTCGGGAATTACAAGACCGATTGCCTTTGCAGCACCTGTTGAGTTAGGAACGATGTTAACAGCAGCAGCTCTTGAACGACGAAGGTCACCCTTTCTCTGAGGACCGTCAAGAGTCATCTGATCGCCTGTGTAAGCGTGGATTGTGCACATAATACCGCTCTGGATAGGAGCGAAATCGTTAAGAGCCTTAGCCATAGGAGCAAGGCAGTTTGTTGTGCAAGATGCTGCTGAAATAACTGTATCTTCAGCAGTAAGTGTTTCGTGGTTTACATTGTAAACGATTGTAGGAAGATCGTTGCCTGCCGGAGCAGAAATAACAACCTTACGAGCGCCTGCCTTAACGTGAGCAGATGCCTTGTCCTTTGAAGTGTAGAAGCCTGTGCATTCAAGAACAACGTCTACACCAAGCTCGCCCCAAGGAAGTTCTGAAGCGTCAGCCTTAGCATAAATTTTGATTTCTTTGCCGTCTACGATGATTGAATCATCAGTAGCTGAAACTGTGTCAGCAAGAGCATATTTGCCCTGTGATGAGTCATACTTAAGAAGGTGAGCAAGCATTTTCGGGCTTGTAAGATCGTTGATAGCAACAACCTCGTAACCTTCTGCGCCGAACATCTGGCGGAAAGCAAGACGACCGATACGGCCGAAACCGTTAATAGCAACTTTTACCATTGGAAATTACCTCCGAATAAATTAATTTAAATAATGGTTGGCATTATTTAAAAATGCCTTAATTATTTGCAAGTATATTTTATACTTTTTGTGAGCGAATATCAAGAATTTTTTTCCATTTATTAAAGTTTGTTAATTCTCAACAAAAAGGCATGCAAAAGTGTGCCTCTTTATATTTATTTTTTGAGTGTTTTAGGCGTTTTTTACGTTAATTTACAATGTGCTTGAAAAACGGGTCGATGTGGGCATCGACCCCTACAGAGATATAATAACGTTTTCGTAGGAGAGAGTCTCTGTGCCCTCCCGTAAAAATAAGGCAGGCTGATTTTATCATTTCTCTGCCTTGGTTTTTCTGCGGAGAATGATAACAGGTATCAGCGTGAGAATTGCAACGGCGGCAGATGCCCAGAACATTACGTTGCCCGGTGCAGATGTTACAACGCCGTACTCGTTTGTATATGTGATTTCGTTGAAGCGGCACACAAAGTTGCCGATAAACGGACCTATAATCATAGGAATAAGAACGAAAAACAGAATTCTGATGCCCTGGAATGCACCTACCTTATCCTCAGGCATAAAGTCACGCACAGATGCGTTCATTGCGATTGAGAAGAGTGCCCATCCTGCAAGTGCAGGAACTGCGGCAATAAGAAATACGATAATGCTTTTTGCAAAGCCTGCGGCGAAAAGACCTGCGGCATAAAGAACAACGGAAAATACCATAAATTTCTGTTTGCCGAGTTTATCCATAAGCCTGCCCGCAGTGATTACAAGCGTTACTGCAAGAATGACAACCGCAACAGCGATTGCGATAATTGCAGGCGTAAGTGACGCCATAAGTGTGTCAAGGCTGAAATTCATTACGTTGCCGAGATAGATGAAGATGTAAGGGAAAAACACCTGAAACGCAGTTGAAGAAAGGCAGTTTGCAGAAAGTGCAAGATAAAGCCTTTTGTTTTCCTTAACCACTGACGGGCGGAAACTGTAGATTAAATCGTTCCAGTAGTTTTCGTTTGTTTCGGATTTTACCGTGCTGTCCTTAATTGTAAACAGACCGATTATACCGCACAGTGTAACGATTGCGCCGAGCACGATGAAAATTACGTCATAGCCGATTGCGCCCACAAAGCCTGCAAGACCCATAACCGCCACGGTAGCACCAATCGGCAGAATTGCGAGCACGCTTTCTACGGTTGCACGGTTTTTTGTGCTTGAAACGTCTGTAACCCAGGCGTTGAATGCGGCGTCGTTGCCTGTTGAGCCGATGAAGGACATTACGCAGTCCATAACGATAACCATTGTAACGGTTACGGTGAGGATTTTAACCTCGTCACTTAAATGGAACAGGGTCGCTGTGTTATCTCTTGAAATTGCACCGAAACTTGCGGTTACAATACCCCAGAGTATGTAGCCGATTGAAATAAACGGCTTGCGCTTTCCGATTTTGTCACTCAGTGTGCCCATTAAAAATGTGGCAACTACGGTAAATGCGGCACTGGCGGCAACCATTGTTGAAATGGCGCTCATTACGTCAATAGAACCGTTGACTGCTTCCTGCGAAGCACCGTTGTAAACCGAGTTGTAAAGGAACGTGTTGAAGAACATATTTTCAACCGCCCACGCAATCTGACCCATAAATCCGAACAGGATTATGTTAAACCAGATGCGGCCGCCCAGTTTACCCTCTTTTTGTTTTTTCATAAAAATTTACACCCTTTCCGACTGCTGATAATGACTGAAAATCACAATAAATCCTTTAGCAGTCGGATAAGGTGTGATGTAAATTCAGCCATCTCAAAATTATGCCATCGGCAAATTTTGAGGGCATATAATTGATTTTATATGAGTTATCATATAAAATCACCCCACAATATTATGAACGAAAAAGGGGTATTTGTCAATTATGTAACGAATAATTTTTGTAATTGTAGGGGTCGGCGGTCTCACCTGTCGGCTCGGTCGGTGCTTCTGCTGCGCAGAGGTGTCCACCGGACACCCGCACCCTCGACGACCCGAAATATAATCAACCAAACTGAAATTATTCATCATTCATTATTCATTTTATCGGGCAGGCGCAGAGACCTGTCCCTACAAATTGCGCAGTGTTTTTGATATAACGCAAAAAACGGGAGGGCACAGACTGGCACACAGCCGTCTCCTTTTGTCGGCAATGCCGACATTTCCCCCACACTGTGGGGGAATCTTCCTCCCCTACGATGTTATATAATTTTGTTATTCTTTCGGGATTTTTACTGTTGCTTTGAACAGGTCGCCGTCGATGGAGAGGATTAATTCTCCGCCGTTGAGTCTGCAAAGCTCTGTTGCAATGGAAAGTCCGAGTCCGTTGCCGTCTTCGTTTCGTGACTTGTCACCGCGAACAAAACGTTCGGTCAGCTCCTGCGCAGAAATATTTAACTGTTCCTTTGAAATGTTTTTGATTTCAAAATATTCGCAGTCTGTTCCGCTGTAAAGCCTTGCATAAACTCTTGAGCTGGGGGCTGAATATTTTTTTGCGTTTGAAAGCAGGTTTTCAAGCACTCTGTAAATCTTTGTGCCGTCTGCAAAAGCAATGTGCTTATTCGCAGGCTCTTCAAAAATTAATTGTAAGTCACGCTTTTCAAATTCTGCCGCTTCTTCAACAATTACCTGTGCGGCAAGTTCGTTAAGATTCAGTTTTGTTTTGTTGATTGTAACGTTGCCGCTGCTGATTTTTGACGCCTCAATCAAATCTTCAATCAGCCTTTTCAGTTTGCCCGATTTTTCGGCGATAACGTTCATATATTCTCTGGCGGTTTCGTCTTCAATATTGCATTTCTGCAGCAGGTCAATATAGTTGATAACTGAGGTGAGCGGCGTTTTTAAATCGTGCGAAACATTTGTGATAAGTTCTGCCTTTGTGCGTTCATCCTTAACCGCTTTCACGATTGCAGACTGTAAATTCGCATTGGCAATGTCATAACTGTTTGCAAGAATTTTAAGACTGTTTGGCAGATTTTCTGCATTATCGCTCGTCGGCTCGCCGTTTTCAACAGCGGTTATAATTTTATCAAGTTCTTTCAGATACTTCATTACAAGGTAAACAATATATCCGTCAAGTGCAAGCACGCCGAGTGCATAAACTGTTCCTAAAAATGCTATTGTACCGATTCCGACATTGTAACTCAGTATAACAAAAAGAACAGATATAATATTAAACAGTGTGTAAAGCACGATTGCGGCTGTTGTTTTTCTGTCAAAATGCTTTGGCTTGTAAACAATGCCTTTGATGAATTTTTTGAGCGCCTTGAAGAATTTAACAACAATTTTAGCAATGAAGGCACAGAAAATATAAATAAACGTGTTTTTGAAAATGTTTGTTTTTGCCTTTATTCCTCTTGCAAAGCTTGTGAAAAATTCTGCCGTAAACAGGTAAGCGAGCACTGTAAATGCAAACGGAATAAGCGGATAATACGGCTTTTTCAGCAAAAACATCGGTATATCAAAGTACATATCGGGGTCACTTAAGAAAATATATTGATAAAAGTTAGAGATATACATCCCGAATCCTATAGCACACAGTGTTACAAGTCCTGCCGAAACAGCCAGATGAATGTCATAAGGCACTTTGTCAATCGGCGCAAGGCGCTTTTCGCCGTCTTTATGCCCTGCAAGGCATATTGTAATGATAAAAAATAACAGTGCAAGAACGGCAAAAACAGCAGTTTGGGCAATCAGTTTATTAACATTCAGTGCAGAAGTTGCCATAGTGCCGTCAATAACATCTTTATAATGGTCATTCTGTGAAAAAGTCGGGTCTATAACGATATAAACGGTTGTACCGCTGTTTTTTGAACAGTCGAAATCGTGATAAATGATGCTGTTTGCATTGTGCGTTATTTCGTTATTTTCGTAAAGCAGGTATTTGTAATTATTGTTTGCTTTTGAAAGCACTTCTTCTTTGCTTTCTGCGTTTGTAACAACAGTGCCGTCATCAGCCTCGGCATAATATAATATGTTTTTTATATGGCGCTTTTCAAGTTCTTCGGGAGAAGTATAGGCACTTTCTTTTATCGTATCGTCAAATTCTTCTTTGAATGCGTTTTTGATGTCATCGTCAGACAGGTTATAGTCAGACAGGTTATCGTCGCAGGGTATACTCTTATTTACTATAGAATAAACGTTGTTTACAATATTTACTTCAATACTTGTTGAAAAATACGGGTCAACATATTCATACGTAACTGTTGTTACGGGTGCATCGCTGTTATCATATTCTTCAACAGAGTTGTTATTGTTTTCATTTGCGACGTAAAGGTCATATTTTTCTTTGTATGCCTTGTATTCGGAAAGAAACTGCTCTGCGCCTCTTTCACGCTCGGATTCTATTTCCTTTGCACGCTTGTTGTATAATACGCTCTGATTTATGGCGTTTATATCCTGTCTGAAAAGATAGTCAAAACCGTGTGAATCAACAAAGGTGTTGCTGCCATTAATATTGCCGAAGCAGTAAAGATAACGTGCCACCTTCAGTCCGCTGTTGCAGGCAAGTACAAGCATAATGCAGGCGATTATAATGCATAATGCTTTTGTAAAATTGGTTTCTTTAAATTTTGTCCATTTTGTATCCAAGTCCGTACACCACCTTAATATATTTAGGGTCTTTCGGATTAATTTCAATCTTTTCTCTTATATTTTTAATGTGAACGGTTACTGTTTTTTCTGTTTTAAAGGACGGTTCATTCCATACCGATTCATAAATCTGCGAGGAGGAGAGCACTCTGCCCATATTTTTTGCAAGGTATTCAACAATCAGGTATTCCCTTGCGGTCAGTTTTACTTCGTCGCCGTCAACAAAAACGGTTTTAGCCTCTGTGTCCACCACAAGACCGCCTGTAACAATCTGCGTGTTTTTCTGCACAAAGCCCGAAAATGAAATGTAGCGCCTTATCTGCGATTTAACCCTTGCAACAAGCTCAAGCGGGTTGAACGGCTTTGTAACATAATCGTCTGCACCGAAGCCGAGACCTGCAATTTTGTCCGTATCCTCGGATTTTGCCGAAAGCATAATGATGGGGAAGTTCTGCGTTTCCCTTATTTTCAGCGTGGTTTGCAGTCCGTCAAGCTTCGGCATCATAATGTCAAGCACAAGGCAGTGAATTTCATTTGATTTTATGATTTCAAGTGCGTCAATTCCGTTTTCGGCTTTAAGCACGTTAAAACCCTCTGCCTTTAAATAAATTTCGATTGAATCAAGTATTGCCCTGTCGTCGTCACACACAAGCACTGTGCTGTTTGAATTATCCATGTTTATCACCGCCTTTATTGTATCACATTAAATTTGAAAAGAAAAGAAATCATAGAAATATCCGTTTCCCTTGTACACATTAAAACACCCTGCAATAAAAGCAGGGTAATAAAAAAGTTAAGAAATTATAAATAATGATGTGTGAAGTCGGTTGATTGGTGATAAAATAATTAATAATGAATATTGAATAATGAATAATTTCGGTTTTACTGATTATATTGCGGGCGGATGAAGGCATCCGCCCCTACAAACATACAGTAGTGTTTTTCGTAGGGGACGATGCCCACATCGTCCCGTTTAGACAAAAAAGAAAAGCCCGTACAACGTACGAGCTTTCTTGTGGCTCCTTGTAGGGCAGGCTGGTCTCACCTGTCGATGTTAGAACCAACGACCCGTACGAGTTGCGGTGCCCAAAATTTATAATCGCACATAAATGTGCTCAAAAATTTTGACCGCTGCCAATTCTTATTGCTCCCTTTATCTCGCACTGCGAGCGGTCGCAAACGAATCAGTTAACAGCCTGCGTCTGTTAACCACAGAAAAAAAGAAAAGCCCGTACAACGTACGAGCTTTCTTGTGGCTCCCCCAGTTGGACTCGAACCAACGACCCTGCGGTTAACAGCCGCATGCTCTACCGACTGAGCTATAGAGGAATGTATATCGCTTAGTGCTTTAATATAATAGCAGATTATCATTGTGTTGTCAACATATTTTTTATTATTTTTTTAAATTTTTTATGTGATTTTTTTTGACATTTAATATGCATTATGATAGTATTAAATTAAATAATAAGCATAAAAAGGGGTAAATATTATGCAGCATGAAATTACGAAAAGTCAAAGACTTTTAGATGAGGGCGGCAACATTGCCGAACCGGGTTTTGCCAAAAAACTGCTCTGGCAGTACAGCAGATCAGACATTAAAGCACCGAAAATCCGCATTAAGGAATGGGATTATTATTACATCGGCACGCAGGATTACGGCTTGTGCCTTACAATTTCCGACTCGGGTTATGTAAGCTGTTTGTCTGTTTCATTTCTTGAATACGGCAAAAATCCCGTTCAGTTCAACGACAGTGAGCTCGGCTTTTTCCCGCTCGGCAAAATGGGCTTTCCGTCAACAAGTGAAAAAGGCGATATTTGCGCTAAGGTCGGCACGGCTGATATGCATTTTTTGAACGACGGCAAAAAGCGCAGGCTTTACGGCACTTATGATAATTTCTGCAACAGTAAAAAGTGCCTTGTATTTGATGTGGAGCTTACCGAAATTCCCGAAGAAAGTATGGTAATTGCAACGCCGTTTGATAAGGATAAGCATTTTTATTATAATCAGAAAATTAACTGTATGCGTGCCGAGGGTTTTTTTGAATACAACGGCAGGCGTTATGAGTTCAACAGGGAAAACGGCGCTCTTGCAACGCTTGACTGGGGCAGAGGCGTGTGGACTTACGATAATACGTGGTATTGGGGTTCAGGTCAGATGGTGCTTGACGACGGCAGTACGTTCGGATTTAATATCGGCTATGGCTTCGGCAATACGAGTGCGGCAAGCGAAAATATGCTGTTTTACAACGGCAAATCGCATAAACTGGAAAACATTTCTTTTAATATTCCGAAAGAAAACGGCGATTTTGCTTACACAAAACCGTGGACTTTCACTTCAAGCGACGGCAGATTTGAAATGGAATTCAAGCCGATTATTGACAGGCAGGCACCCGTTGACCTTAAACTTATCTGTATGATTCCGCATCAGGTTTTCGGTCTTATTTCAGGCACGGCAATCCTTGACGACGGTACGGAAATTAAAATTAAAGATAAACTTGTATTCGCCGAAAGAGTACATAATAAGTGGTAAAAAATATTCCCCCGACGGATTTCTCCGTCGGGGGTTATTGATTGTTAAGATGTTTTATTGAGCCTTTATGCTTAGATTGCCGCTGACGGAATTGAAATTGATTTCAGGTCCGCCTGCGCCGTAGGTGTAATCAAGTGCTTTGCCGCTGATATTGAAATCATCTGCGTTTATTCTGCCCGAAACAGAACTTGCCGTTACGTAAAAGCCGCTTATGTCCTTCGGAACTAAGATTTGCGTTTCGCCCGAAACACTGTCTGTACTCAGTTCATAAAAAGACTGCGGGCAGGTTAATGTAATGTTGCCCGAAACGCTTTCTGCATCAGCTGAGTTCATTATGCCCTGCACATTGATATTGCCCGAAACTGTTTCTGCGTCAAAATCGCCTACAGTGATTTCGGAATTAATTCCAGCCGACACACTTTCAACATCAATATTATTAATTACCTTATCTTTCGGGATATAAATTGTAAGTTCTTTTGAAAGATTAAGATTGCCGTTACGGCGTTTTAACACACCTGATTTGATGTACTTAATATCAAGTGTGCCGTTATCAAGTTTATAGCGCAGTTTGTGATTTTCATCAGACTGTTCATTTTCACTCAAGGAAACGGTATCGCCGTCATAATATTCAATATCCACATTTCCCGAAATCCATTCAATGTCGATATTCTGCACCGTATCGGCATCAATCTCTGCATTGCCTACGCTGTAGCGTGCCTCGTCGTAATTGTCGTAGTATTCGTCGCTTGCAACATAGGGTATCCACGAGGCAAAATCCTCAACCATATCGTTTATGCCGAGCCTGTTTAAAAAGCCGAACACACAGCTTATTGCCACAACAATTATTACCGTTATTGCACATATAGCCGTCATTATAACGGCAGCTACGCCGTTTTTGCTCTTTTTGTGAGGCTTTGTTTCGTCAACATTCGGCGTGTAGTATGTGCCGCCGCTCTGATATGAAGTTTGCGTGTAGTTTTCTTCACCGTATTTTTCCGCTCTTGATTTTTTGATTGAATCGCACATTGCATAGTAAACGGGAATTGTTATAAACAATATCCATGTCGGGTGCCATACGTGAAACATAAAGCCGATTGCAAGATATAAAAATACTGCAAAGACAGGGTAGCAGAACGTTGACGGATTTTTAGTCTGTATTGCCGAGTAAAGGCTTTCTGCTATCGGTATCAGCAAAAACAGCAGCCAGCCGTATGCCCAGCCCATTGATGTTGTAAAGCCGAGTATAAGATAAAGCACAACGCATACGAGCGGAAGCACTGCGTGAATAAACGGATTTTTCGGTGCTTTCCGTCTGCCTCTTGCGCCTATGTCGTCAGGACCTATATGCACACTGTCTTTTTCTGTTTCAATATGAATACCGTCAAAGCCGATATGAACACTGTCCTTGCCGTTGTTGAAATTTGCACCGCCTTTATGTGTGTTCTGACTGTCGGCGTCATCTTCGACGGTGCCGTAAGAATATTCGCTGTATTCCGTATCGTTTGTATTTTCTTTTTCATCAATAATAACGGTCTGTGCAGGGGGCTCCACGCCGTTGATTAATTCATCAATAGAAATGTTATAAAGTCTTGCAAGTGCAATCAGATTGTCAGTATCGGGGCTGCTTTCGCCTCGCTCCCATTTTGAAATTGCCTGCCTTGAAACGCCTATCTTTTCTGCAAGTTCTTCCTGCGAAAAGTGGTTGGCACGTCTGTACTCATACAGCCTTTCTGCCGTGTTTTTATTCATTTAATCACCTCATTAAAAGCATAGCAAAAGCACCTGTGGAATACTATACATTTTAAGTTGAATTTATGCAACTATCGGTTGCGCAACCGAGTTTTTGTTGATTTTATGCGGTTTTATTTGCGGCGGGGTGTGGGTGTGGCGTTACCGACAACCCGATTTTATTCTACTGTAAATCTGAATTCGGTAACTGTTTTAAATTCCTTGTTCGGTTCAACATATGCAAACGGGAATTCATCGGGGTGGTTTACACTGTCGGGGTAAAACTGTGTTTCAAGCGCAGCGCCACGTCTGAAAGAAACATTGCCGTTTTTGCCTCTGTTGTAATCGCTTTTTTCTTTTTCGAGCCAGCCGCCGCAGTAAAGCTGAACACCCGGCAGGTCGGTATAAACAGTCATTTTTCTGCCCGATTCTTCGTGGTAAAGAACTGCCGCTTCGGCAAATTCACCGAGCTTGTTTCTCAGGCAGTAGTTGTTGTCGTAGCCTATACCGTCAATAATTGCACGGTGCGGCTCGTCAATTCTGTCGCCGATTTTGTGCATTTCGATAAAATCGAGCATTGAGTCTGTTACTTCGCCGAGTTTGCCTGTAGGCAGTTGATTATCGTCTGTTTCGGTGAAATACTCTGCATTGATTTTAAGATAATGATTTTCAACCGTTTCGTCCGCATTGCCCGAAAGATTAAAATAAGCATGGTTTGTCGGGCAGGCAACGGTCTTTTTGTCTGATTTGACAGTATATTCAAGACGCAGTGTGTTATCATCTGTAAAAGTATATTTAACTTTCATTGTGAAATTGCCCGGAAATCCGTCTTCCATATCGGGTGAAAATCTGCTGAAAGTTACCGAATTATCGGTTGTTTCGGCAACATCCCATACATTGAAACTGAAACGTCCGCCGCCGTGCAGAGTCCATGTGCCCTGATTTGCAGGAGTATTGTATGTAATGCCGTCAATGCTGAATTTAGCGTCGCGTATTCTGTTTGCCACTCTGCCGACTAAAAGCCCTTGATAGCCGAGGTCGGGGTCGGTGTACTGCTCAGGATTGTCAAATCCGAGCACAACATCGGCAAGACAGCCGTTTCTGTCAGGCACATTGATTGCCTGAATACCGCCGCCGAGCGTCTGAAGTGATACGGATGCACCGCTTTTGTTTGTGATTGTGTAAAGGTTAACGGCAGTGCCGTCTTTAAGTGTTCCGAATAATTTTTTTGAAATGCTCATTATAATGTTCCCCTTTTTAGGTAATAAAATTTTCTGATTTGAGTATATCCTAAATTGTAAACAAATTCAATACTTTCTTGACTTTTGGCAATTTAATATATATTCTA
>CABUAS010000043.1 GCA_902489595.1 uncultured Oscillospiraceae bacterium
TTGTTTTTTTACAACATCTTTTTATTTTTAGACTTGACTTTTAATAGTTAGTCTCCAATATTGTTTTCAAGTTAAAGATAAATTATTTTTCAGTGTATGTCAATTATTTCGGTAAAACTATAAAGGATTTATGAAAAAATCAAGGAAAACAGAGCATATAATATTTCAATATCATTAAAAAAGCCTTTCCATTATGGAAAGACATATATTGTTGATAAAGCAGTAAGAAATTAAATTACCGTAGGGCACCCCGCCCTACGATAAAATTCTGTTCCATTTCTCGACAGTCTGACGGTGTGTAGAAATTAATTATTTGCAGTTTTTCTGAACATAGTATTGATTTGATTGAGAATCGGCTGATGCTCGGGCAAATCAAGATTAAAATCCTTTTCGAGGATTTCGTCTGCGCATTTTCTGCACAGTTTAAGCGTTTCCATATCGCCTATCATATCGGCAACCTTTAAATCGGGCAGGCCGTGCTGCCTGTTGCCGAAAAAGTCGCCCGGTCCTCGCTGCTTTAAATCTTCATCGGCAATTTTAAAGCCGTCTGAATATTTTTTCATAATTGCAAGGCGTTCTTTTGATGCTTCGATCTCGCTGTCCGACACAAGAATACAAAAGGACTGCTCTGTCCCTCTGCCTACTCTGCCTCTTAACTGATGAAGCTGTGAAAGCCCGAAACGCTCGGCATTTTCAATAACCATAATGGTTGCGTTAGGCACATCAACGCCGACCTCAACAACTGTTGTGGAAATCAGAATTTTAACATCGCCGTCTGAAAACGATTTCATAATTTTTTCCTTGTCGGCGGCTTTCATTTTGCCGTGCAGAATTCCGATGTTATAGCCTTTGAATGCAGTGTTTGCGAGTTCCTCGGCATACTGAACGGCAGGGATTAAATCGGTTTCGCCCTCTTCAACAAGGCTGCATACAATGTATGCCTGCCTGCCGCTGTCAACTGCATTTCTGATAAACTTGTAAATTCTCTGATGGTAAGATGAATTAACAACGTCGGTGCGTATTTTCTGCCTGCCCGGGGGCAGTTCATTTAAAACGGAAATATCAAGATCGCCGTAAATCATCAGAGCCAGCGTTCTCGGAATCGGTGTTGCGCTCATAACGATTGTGTGTACGTTTTTGCCTTTTGATGACAGAGCACTGCGCTGATTAACGCCGAAACGGTGCTGCTCGTCGGTGATTACAAGTGCAAGATTTTTGAATTCAACATCGTTCTGAATCAGTGCGTGCGTGCCGATGACAAGGTCAATTTCACCGTTTGCAAGGCTTGATTTTATCAGCCTTTTTTCTTTTGCGGGCGTACTTCCCGTTATCAGTGCAATTCTGAAATCGGTATTTTCAAGCAGTGATGAAAGTGTTTCAAAATGCTGTGCGGCAAGTATTTCCGTAGGTGCCATAAGCGCACACTGAAAGCCGTTTTTTACTGCCGAATATATTGCTCCGCCTGCCACGGCTGTTTTGCCGCTGCCCACATCGCCCTGAATAAGTCTGTTCATAGGGTAACCCTTTTTCATATCGGCAATGCAGTCGGCTATTGCATTTTTCTGTGCATTTGTCGGTGAAAACGGTAACAGTGAGAAATATTCTTTTGTGAAATCGTCGGTTATAATCAGGTCTGTCTTTTCTCTGTTTCTGCTTTTCAGCTTTAATAATCCGAGCTGTAAAATAAGCAGCTCTTCAAAAACAAGCCTTTTTCTTGCTTTGTCAAGGCTTTCAAAGTCATTCGGAAAATGAATCTGCCTGATTGCAAAATCAAGAGAGCAAAGGCCGTATTTTTCTATAATGTATTTCGGCAGTGTTTCGGCAAATTCAGGCAGACTGTCAAGCGCGGTTTTTATAACGTTTAAAATGGCTTTGGAACTCAGTTTTTCAGTGGCTGGGTAAATTGGGTGAATGCCGATATTATCCTCTGCTTTTTCAATTTTAGGCGAACTCATTTCAGCGTAAGTCAGCGCTTTTGTGATTTTGCCGAACAGAATGTAATCATTAAATTCTTTAAGCGATTTTGCAAGAAATTTGTTGTTGAATATTGTAACCTTAATTGTGGTTTTTCCGTCTGTAAAACTGCATTTGTAAAGGGTCATTCCTTTTCTTACCCTGTGCTCGTAAACAGGCGTTATCAGCGTTGCTTTTATGCATACTTCAGTATTATCAGTGCAGTCGGCAACAGTCATTTCCTTTGACCAGTCCTGATAATTTCTCGGAAAATAGCGCACAAGTGAGCCAATATCGGAAATGCCGAGCTTTCTGAAAAGCTCGGCTCTTTTTTCTCCAACACCTTTAATGAATTTTATATCATCATTAAGATTAATCATTTTTACTCCACTGAAATTATAAAGTAATAAATCGGTTGGCCTCCGTTTACGAGGCTGATGTCTATATCGTCACCGTATTTACTGCGAAGTTTCTGCTCAACGGCAAGTGCAGTTTCTTCTTCAACACCCTCACCGTAAATGATGGTAACAAGGCTTGTCTGATTCCTTTTAAACAGTCTGTCGGCGGATTTGAAGGCAATGTCGGCAATATCGTCACCAAGGAATCTGATTTTGCCGTTGCAAAGACCCATAATTTCGCCTTCTTTAACGGGTCTGCCGTCAACCTCACTGTCTCTTGCGGCAAAGGTAACCTGAGCCGTCGCCACATTTTCTGCGGCCTCCATCATATTCATCTGGTTTGAATCGGTGTCTTCGCATTCGTCAAACATAAGCATTGCCGAAATGCCTTGCGGAATTGTTTTTGTCTGCAAAACACGCACGTCTCTGTCGCTTGCAAGCGGAATTGCCTGCTCTGCCGCCATAATGATGTTTTTGTTGTTCGGAAGTACAAAAACCGTTTTGGCAGGAGTTGCCATAATTGCGTTCAGAATATCATCTGTAGACGGGTTCATGGTCTGACCGCCGCTTACAACAATATCTGCACCTATGTCCTTAAACAGCTCCGAAAGTCCGTCGCCTGCACAAACCGTAACAAAGCCGTAGTCATTTACAGGCTCAACTGACGGCATAATCGGAATTTCCCCGTCTTTAACACCCTCGTCTGCATTTCTGTGCTGATAGCGCATATTATCTATTTTAATGTTGATTAACTGACCGTATTTGAGAGCCGCCTGAATAACATTGCCCGGTTCGTTTGAATGAACGTGGACTTTAATAATATCGTTGTCGTCAACAACTACTACGCAGTCGCCGATTGATTCAAGGTAAGCACGGAGTTTGAGAGGGTCTTTGCCTTCGGTGTTTTTTGATTTTTCAATAAGAAATTCCGAGCAGTAGCCGAATTCAATGTCGTCAGATGCGTCGGCAACCGTTTTCTTGCTTGGTGTTGAAACAGGTGTAACGGCTGTGCCGTCAAGCGGCTGAACGATTGCATTATTGTCAAACACGCTTTCAAAGCCCTGCAAAATAAGTACGAATCCCTGACCGCCTGCGTCAACAACGCCTGCTTTTTTCAGAACGGGCAGAAGTTCGGGCGTTTTTGCGAGTGCTTCTTTAGCAGATGTCAGTGCGGCAAAAGCAACTTCAAGCGGGTCGTCATTTGCTTTAAGCATTTCGGCAGCACCCTCAGATGCTTCTCTTACAACGGTAAGAATTGTGCCTTCGGTCGGTTTCATAACTGCCTTGTAAGCGGCGTCGGTACCCTCTTTAAAAGCGGTTGCTATTGCCTTGCCGTCGGCAGTGTCAAGACCTTTGAAAGCTTTTGAAAATCCACGAAAGATAAGCGAAAGAATAACGCCGCTGTTGCCCCTTGCACCTCTGAGAAGTGCAGACGCACAGCGTGATGACGCCTCTGAAATTGTGCAGTCATCGTCAAGCACTGCCATTTCTTTTGCGGCGGCGCCTATTGTCATACTCATATTTGTTCCCGTATCACCGTCGGGAACAGGGAAGATATTAAGAGCGTCAACAGCCTGTCTGCTGTTTGAAATATTATTTGATGCGGAAATTATTCCGTCTCGAAACATTTTTCCCGTAATCATTGAATAGAATAATCTCCTTTAATTTATTGCGTCTACAAAAACATTGACATTTGCTACTTTAAGGTCTGTTACAGATTCAACAGTGTAGCGCACTTTGTTTGTAATACTGTCTGCAATAGCGCTGATATTAACACCGTATGAAACAGAAATGTGCAAATCAATATTAAGAGCACCGTTTACACTTTTAACAGTTACACCCTGATCTGAATTGTCAATATCAACTCTGTTTTTAATTATTGCTTTAATACTCTGCATCGGGTTTGCAGTAACCATGCCTGTAACGCCGAAACAGGACTGTGCAACTTTGCCGACCAGTTTCTGAAAATAATTGTTTGTTATTTCAATATAGCCGTTCGGGTTTTCAAATTTAACCATAAATGAACCTCCGTTCATTGATTTTAAGAAAATGTCTGATTTTATATAATTGTATATAACAGATTAATTATATTACATTTGAAAGTATATATCAATAGATAAAATATTAAATCTTTTTATCGGCTTCAGCGGTCTATTTCCCTGCGAAATACCAGTTTTCAATATTGCCGAAATAGTCTGTATCGGTGCTTTGAACATCGCCGCTCATTGCTTTTGAAAAGCATACCATTCCTTTTCTGTAAATAAGCGGAACATAAGGCATTTCATTTGAAAAGGCAAGCAGAAAACTGCCGAGTTCAGCATCGCCGTTCAGATAATCGTAATATTCATATGATGTTTCACCGTCAATGTCAATGCCGTATTTCGCCGTGCCTGCGTTTGTGAAAAACGCATTAAGGTTCATATCGTTTGTAAGTTTTATTTCGCCGATGTAAAGGTTAAAATTTTCGTTTATAATATAATTTGCATATTCATCAAAGCCTGCCTCAACAATATTTACATAAAATCCTGCACTTTCAAGCTGCTGCTTTACAAGTTTTGCACAGGCAAGGCGGTCGGTGTTATTATTATTTACAAGCAAGTTTAAAGACAGGTCTGAAATTCCGCTTTGTGCGATCGCCTGTTTTGCGGCATTAATATCTGCCTCTTTTTCAAAAAGTTTTGTTTGTGACAGTTCAAACTGCGGATTGAAAACGGAAGATGCACTTTGTGCAAAATTGCCGTAAGCGCTTTTTACAAGCACTTCACGGTCAACTGCAAGCGAAATGGCTTTTCTTATATAAGCATTTGAAGTTGCCCCGCTTTTATTGTTTATTCCGATGTAAACCAAGTTATTCATATTCACAAGTTTTTTGCCTGCGCTGATTTTTTTTGATGAATATTTGCTTAAATCACGGAATGCAAAACTGATGTTGCCTATGTTTACGGCATTGTCAATCGAGTCAAGAGAAGTTATGTTTTCAAGATGAATTGTTGTGATTTTAGGCGCAAAACCTACCTTTTCTTTGTTTGCTTTCAAAACAATATCGCTGTTTTCGTAGTCGTAATAATATCTTCCGCTGCCAACGGGAAAGCCGCTTTGGCTCTCATCTTTTGCCACAATGGGGAAGGTGAGCAGATTGTGTGCATACGGGTTTGCATATTCAAGTTTAAATGTTACGGTGCTTGCTGAATCGACACTGCACGAGGCTATGCCTGCAAGAGTGTTTTCCCAGTATTCAGATTTTTTTGCATTGTCAAACGAGCGTTCAATATCGTCTGCCGTAATTGTTTCACCATTTGTGAATTTTATTCCGCTTGTTATGGCAATATTAAGTGTTTTGGGGTCTGAATAACTGTAACTTGATGCAATGTTCAGTGCTGATTTGTAGTTTTCGTCAAGTGTAAACAGGCTTTCAAATACAAGTTGGCATAAAACCTGATTATTTTGTGTTTTTGCGTCAAACGGGTTAAGACTGTCCGACTGTGTGTAACTGAGTTTGAAAGTAGTATTGTCCTCGGTAATGTTCAGTGTGTCCTCATTTACAACCTGCGCTGTCGTTGTTTCGGGTTCGGGATTTTCAGCCGAACACGCTGTGAATATTGTTATAATTATGGTTAATGATAAAATGATTGCAAAAATTTTTTTCATTTTTATCTCCTGAAAATTTCTGTATTTACGGTTTTGCCGGTTTTGCCGTCAATTTCAAAAACGCAGCCTTCGATTGTGCACGGTCCGTCGTCATTTTTAAATCTTACGGGAAGACCTGTTTTCATTTTTTCAATGGCACGCTCGGGTGAAACGCCTAAAACAGAGTGGTAAGGTCCGGTCATTCCGATGTCGGAAATGTAGCCCGTGCCGTTCGGTAAAATCTGATTGTCGCTCGTCTGCACGTGCGTGTGCGTTCCGAAAACAGCCGAAACTCTGCCGTCAACATAAAATCCGAAAGCCTTTTTTTCACCCGTTGCCTCGCCGTGAAAATCAATGATTATAATTGTTGCACCGTGCGATTTTGCGTCGTCAATAAGGCTGTTAATAATGTCAAACGGGTTGCGGTGCGGCTCAAGGAAAGCAATGCCCTGAAGATTTATAACCGCCGCAGTTGCAAAGCCTTTGTCTATATATGCAATGCCCCTGCCGGGCGCAGTTGCGTGATAGTTCGCAGGGCGGATAATGTATTCGTTTCTGTCAAGATAATCGTAAATTTCAGACCGCCTTAAAGCGTGGTTGCCGAGCGTTATAACGTCTGCACCTGCGCTGAAAATCGTGTCGGCTGACAGGGGAGTGATTCCGTTTCCTACTGCGGAATTTTCACCGTTAACGATTGTAATGTCTGCGCTGAATTCTTTTTTGATTTGGGGAAGTTTCTTCAGCAGATAATCGCACCCCTGCTTTGAAACCACATCGCCGATAGTAAGTATTTTCAAAATAACACCGATTCTAATAATTTTTTATGAATTAAGGTCATTATACAATAAAATTTGCACAAAAACAATAAATAAAGCATCTTTCTTTAAAATTATACTTGACAAATTTTTTCTTTTGGTTATAATTATTATGCACTGAGAAATTATGTGCACAATTTTTCAGCACACGGTGTAAAAAATTTGATATAGAGGTATAGTGTAACGGTAACACTCCGGACTCTGACTCCGTCATTTAAGGTTCGAATCCTTATACCTCTGCCATAACTAAAAAGCCTACATAGAACACGCTATGTGGGCTTTTTTCTTGTTTTTTGAACTGTTGGGGACTATGCTGAATTATGCGGTAGGTAACAAGTAGGAAACAGGTAGGTAACAAATATTTTTGAAAAATTCGCCATCAACAAGGCAAGCAGCAATTTCACCGTTTTCAACTTGCGGTTGTTCTCTTATGTAAACAATGTCACCATCATATATTCTTGCATTTATCATACTGTCACCTTCACACAGTATACTTATTGGGTAGCCTTTTATTATGAGCATGGCGAATAACAAGGTTCTCGGGACCCATTCAAAATCTTTGATTTTGTAAATGGGTGAGGTTCTTATATTGTTCGTCATCAAAATTTGAGGTGGGGGTACTGTATATTTTGCAGTACCCCTGCTTTTTTATTGCAATGTTAACACAGGCTTAACATATATCTGCTTTCACAATTAACATGCAAGGAATTATACTCTAAGTGTACTGAGGTACAGAAAAATTTGGAGGATAATATTATGAAAAAAACAATTATCGCAGTAATCGGAGTATTGGCAAGTGTTTGCTTAATCATCGGAATTTTTGCAGGCTGTAAGGGTGCAGTTTCAAAGCCACAGAACAGTAAGCAGACAGTATCAACCGACGGTTCAACATCAATGGAAAAGGTAATGGGTTATCTCAGCGAGTCATATATGTCAGACAATGAGAATGTAACAGTAACATACAATCCGACAGGCTCGGGAGCAGGTATTCAGGCTGTTGCCGAAGGCAGATGCGACATCGGTCTTGCAAGTCGTAATCTGAAAGACGATGAAAAAGCAAATCTGAATGAAACAGTTGTTGCCATTGACGGTATTGCTGTTATTGTTAATAATCAAAACACGATTGATGATTTAACCATTGAGCAGATAGCAGGTATTTATAAAGGTGAAATCACGAACTGGAAAGAGCTCGGCGGAGCAGACGCACCTATCGTTTTAATCGGCAGAGAGGCAGCATCAGGTACAAGAGACGGCTTTGAATCCATAACAGGCACAGAGGATTTGTGTAAATATTCACAGGAATTAACATCAACAGGTGATGTGGTACAGACCGTTTCATCAAATCCGAATGCTATCGGATATGCTTCACTTGCATCGGTCGGAGATACTGTAAAAGCTGTTAAAGTTGAGGGTGTAACACCAACAACCGATACCATTCAGAACGGAGAATACAAAATTCAGCGTAACTTTGTTTTTGTTACAAGAAAAGATGATAAGTTAAATGAATCAGCACAGAATTTCTTTGATTTTGCAGCAAACGGTCAGGCTGATGATTTGATTGTTAAGGCAGGAGCAGTTCCTGTAAAAAGATAAGGTATTGTAATGAAAAATATTAAGAACACAGTAAATGCAGTTGAAAAAGCAGTTAAGTTTGTATTCACTGTATGCGGTTTTCTTGTAATCGGTTTTGTGCTGTTAATTACAGTGTTTTTGATTATCAACGGTATGCCTGCAATCAAAGAAATCGGCTTTGCAGATTTCTTTTTCAACACAAAATGGGCATCAACGGCAACGCCTGCCTCATACGGAATACTGCCGTTTATAATGTCTTCTGTCTACGGTACATTAGGTGCAGTTATCATTGGCGTGCCGATAGGCATAATGTGTGCAGTGTTTATTGCAAAAACAGCACCGCCGAAAGTCGCAAATGCAGTGAGCAGTGCAGTGGATTTGCTGTCAGGTATACCGTCTGTTGTGTATGGCCTTTTGGGCATGATTATCATTGTACCCTTAGTCAGAAAAGCGTTTAATATACCTGACGGAGCAACTTTATTTTCGGCAATTCTTGTGCTTTCCGTTATGATTCTGCCGTCTGTTATTTCTGTATCGACAACAGCAATAAGTGCCGTGCCAAAGGAATATGAAGAGGCATCGCTGGCATTGGGCGCAACTAAGACAGAAACAGTTTTCA
The DNA here is from genome assembly GCA_902489595.1 of uncultured Oscillospiraceae bacterium. Taxonomy (GTDB): domain Bacteria; phylum Bacillota; class Clostridia; order Oscillospirales; family Acutalibacteraceae; genus Eubacterium_R. The sequence goes on from CABUAS010000043.1 coordinate 8,985, forward strand.
AGGTTACGCTTCCTGCGGCTAAAAGCGGAATTGTCACAGCCATTGTTCTCGGAATCGGCAGGGCAATCGGCGAGGCTATGGCAGTTATGATGGTTGCAGGAAATGTGGCAAATATGCCCGGTTTGTTCAAAAGCGTACGCTTCCTTACAACGGCAGTTGCAAGTGAAATGTCTTATTCATCAGGACTGCAAAGGCAGGCATTGTTTTCAATCGCACTGGTCTTGTTTATCTTCATAATGGCGATAAACATTATTCTGAATGTAACTGTAAAAAGGAATAGGGAGTAAGTAGAATGAACGATAAAATATCTAAAAAAAGAAAAGTTAAGATTACTCTGCTGAATGCCCTTGTTTATCTTTCTGCAGGTATCATTATTTTAATGCTGATTGGTATAATCGGATATGTTTTTTACAGAGGTCTGCCGAATCTTTCCTTTGACTTTTTAACATCAACACCAAGTCTTATCAAGGATACAGTCGGCATTTTACCGAATATTTTAAATACGATTTATATCATTCTGATGACGCTTGTTATCGTTCTTCCGCTTGGTGTAGGTGCTGCAATTTATCTGAATGAATACGCCAAAAACAAAAAGTTTGTCAGAGTCATAGAGCTTGCAACGGAAACCCTGTCAGGCATACCGTCAATTATTTATGGTTTAGTTGGTATGCTGATATTTGTTCAGTTTTGTTCGCTTGGAACAAGCCTTATTGCAGGTGCATTAACCCTTGTTATTATGACGTTGCCTACCATTATCAGAACAACGCAGGAAAGTCTGAAAACAATTCCGAATAGCTATCGTGAAGGCTCTCTTGCTCTCGGTGCAGGAAAATGGCATATGATACGCACAGTTGTTTTACCAAGTGCGGTTGACGGAATTGTAACAGGATGTATTTTATCTGTCGGCAGAATTATCGGCGAAAGTGCCGCATTATTGTTCACAGCAGGAATGGCGAACAATTTGTTTTACATATTTGAAAGCTTTCTGCCTGAAAAAGCAGGCTCAACACTGACTGTAGCACTTTATGTTTATGCTAAAGAACGAGGTGAATTTGATATCGCATTTGCAATAGCGGTAATCCTTATGGTGCTTACCTTTATTATCAATTTATCAGCAAAACTTGCAGGAAAAGTACTCAGAAAGCGAAAGGAAAAGTAATGGCAAATATGATAAAAACAGAAAATCTAAATCTGTGGTATGGTGAAAATCAGGCTTTAAAAAATATAAATATAGAAATTTCCGAAAAGCAGATTACCGCACTGATTGGACCGTCAGGCTGCGGTAAATCAACCTTTTTAAAAACACTGAATCGTATGAATGATTTGGTAGACGGATGTAGAATTGACGGAAAAATATGGATTAATAATCTGGATATTTATAATAATACTGATGTGAATATGCTCAGAAAAAATGTAGGTATGGTGTTTCAAAAGCCGAATCCGTTTCCTATGAGCATTTATGATAATATTGCTTATGGTCCGAGAATACACGGAATCAAGTCCAAATTCAAGCTTGACGAAATTGTTGAGCGTTCATTAAAGCAGGCTGCAATATGGGATGAATGTAAGGACCGCTTAAAAAAGAGTGCGCTGAGTATGAGCGGCGGTCAGCAGCAAAGGCTCTGTATTGCAAGAGCACTTGCAGTTGAGCCGAAAATACTCCTTATGGATGAGCCGACTTCAGCGCTTGACCCTATCTCTACATCAAAAATTGAGGATTTGGCACTCAAACTGAAAAAAAATTATACAATCATTATCGTTACACACAATATGCAGCAGGCAATGAGAATTGCCGATAAAACAGCATTCTTCCTACTCGGTGAAATGGTTGAGTATAATAATACCGATATTATTTTTAATAATCCGCACAGTGAAAAAACAAAGGATTATATTAACGGAAGATTTGGTTGATTTTCTATTGCTTAACAACGGTTATCGTTTTATAATGAAAACAGAACAGAAACAGAGGTGATTTGTATGATATTTATTCTTGAAGATGATGATAATATCCGCAAGTTGGTATGCTATGCTTTAAGCAAAGAGGGATATGGTGCTGAGGGCTTTGATAAGCCGTCATTGTTCTGGAAAAGAATGAATGATGAAACACCTCAGCTGATACTTCTTGATATTATGCTGCCTGAAGAAGACGGACTTTCTGTTTTAAAGAAATTGCAAAGCAGTAAAAAATACGAGGACATTCCTGTTATTATGATAACGGCAAAAAACAGCGAGTTTGATAAGGCAACAGGTCTCGATCTCGGTGCGGATGATTATATTGCAAAGCCCTTTGGTATGGTTGAGTTTGTATCAAGAGTTCGTGCAGTTCTGCGCCGTTATGAGAAAACAAGAAATAAAAATAATGTATATGAAATAGGTAAATTATATGTTGATTCCGAAAAGCATATTATTAAGGTTTCAGGAGAAGCGATAGAGCTTTCCTATAAGGAATACAAGCTTCTGTCTGTATTATTGGAAGCAAACGGCAAGGTTGTAACAAGGGATGAGCTGCTGCAAAGGGTGTGGGGTGAGTTTTATGAAGAGTCACGCACGCTTGATGTTCATATCCGAAAACTCAGAGTAAAACTAAAGGCAGCAGGGAATTATATAAAAACAGTTAAAAATATCGGTTATCAGTTTATGGGAGATACGAATGAATAAAAAAATATTCCGCTCAAGTGTGGCGGTTGCATTGGCTGTGTTGCTGTCAAGCATTGTGCTGATTATGGGAATCCTTTTTCAGTATTTTGAAAATCAACTGCAAAGCGAGCTTGAAAGCGAGGCTAATTATATTGCCTACGCTGTTGAAAATCAAGGACTTGATTATATTGAAAATTTTACTGACAGTGACAAGCGTATAACACTTATTTCACCTGATGGTGATGTTATTGCAGACACCTCTGCCGATGAATCAAAACTTGATGATCATTCAGGAAGGCAAGAGGTTGCGGATGCTATGAAAAACGGACAAGGTACAAGCATCCGTTATTCCGGCACACTTGCAGAAAAAACAGTATATTATGCAATGAAAATGAATGACGGCAATATCCTGCGTGTTTCAACAACACAGTACACGGTTGTAACAATCTTAATAAGCCTGCTTCAGCCGATACTGATTGTTTTTGTTGTTGCAATCGCAGTGTCCTTTGCATTGGCGCAAAAAGTTTCAAAGTCAATCATTAAGCCTATCAATGAGCTTGATTTGGAAAATCCGTCAAACAATGAGCCGTATGATGAGCTTGCTCCGCTGCTCAGAAAAATCTCAAAGCAAAAGCAAACGATTGAAAAGCAGATAAAGGAGGCTGAGCATAAGCAGGAGGAATTCAGGCTTATCACCGAGAATATGAAGGAAGGCTTTATTGTTGTTGATAAGCAAATGAACCTTTTGACCTATAATCGTTCTGCCTTGAAATTGCTTGGTATAGAAAAATCGCAGCCTGAAAAAATGCTGACGGATTGTGATGACAATTTGCTTTTTGCCATAGAAAAGGCTTTGACAGGAGAACGTGAAAAAGGCGATTTAACATTTAATAATAACCATTATCGGCTAATTGCAAATCCTGTTTTGGAAGAAAATACCGTTATCGGTGCAGTTATTATCATTATTGATGTAACCGAAAGTGTTCAGCGAGAGCAGTTAAGACAAGAGTTTACCTCAAATGTTTCTCACGAATTGAAAACACCGCTCACATCCATATCAGGCTTTGCTGAAATGATGAAAAGCGGTGATACGCCTGCGTCTGTTGTAAAGGATTTTTCATCATCAATCTATGACGAGGCTCAAAGACTTATCACGCTGGTTAATGATATTATCAAAATATCAGAGCTTGATGAAAAAAAGGATAAGGCGGATTTGGAAGAGGTTGATTTGTTTGAGCTGTCATCCGATATCATTAACAGATTAGAGCCTGTTGCAGACAAACGAAATATCTGTCTTAATCTGATTGGTGAAAGTACTGTTCTTTTGGGCAATGAAAAAATACTTGATGAAATGATCTATAATCTCTGCGATAATGCAATCAAATATAATGTTGACAGCGGAACAGTTGATATTATACTCAGTGAAAGCAGTAAGCATATAAAGCTGACTGTAAGAGATACAGGCATCGGCATACCTCAATCAGAGCAGGAACGCATATTTGAACGCTTTTATCGTGTTGATAAAAGTCATTCAAAAGCCATCGGCGGAACAGGCTTGGGACTTTCAATCGTCAAGCACGCAGCAATTTATCATAATGCCGAAATCAAAGTAAAAAGCGAACTCAATAAAGGCACATCAATAACAGTAATGTTTAATAAATAGAATGAGTTAAGAAAGGCAGGAAACTCTATATTTCCTGCCTTTTAATTTGTTATGCATTAATTGCTTTTTGTTCCTTTTGATTTGCATATTCAACTAATCTTTTTCTGTTCTGCTCAAATACTTCGTCTACCATATGCGTATAGATTTTAGCAGTTACTGATATATCGGAATGTCCCATTAGTTCTTTTGCAACATTCAGCGGTACAATAAATGCTATGAAAACGGCTTTATAGGCAGTCAATACAGCCTTCAGGGCTTTGGTGAGGGTATCACTATACCCATAGACCAAAATGAAGTTGTAAACGCTTTACAGATGACTTGTGACGGTGTAAAACTGTCTGATAAACTCGGCGGTGATACCGAACAGTTAAAAAAAGATGTTGTATCAGAAATGCAAAGGGGATTTTCAACTGAAATGCAATATACTGATATTGCAAGAAACATCAGCAATTTGGGACAGGCTTCAATGGCAAGGGCGATGCGAATAGCAAGAACAGAGGGCGGCAGAATCCAGTGTAAGGCTGATTTGGATTGCGCATATCGTGCAAAAGAATTAGGTTGCGATACAGTTAAACAATGGAATGCAACGCTTGACAGAAAAACAAGACCGTCACATCAGCGTGTTGATAAAGAGTGGAAAGAACTTGACGAGCCTTTTTCAAATGGTCTGATGTACCCTAAAGACCCAAACGGCAGTGCAGCAGAAGTTGTAAATTGCCGCTGCTCGCTTGATGATGTGCCACGCTGGTATGTTGAAGCAAGTGGCGGAAAATATCGCAGAGATAACGAAACAGGCGAAATAATTGAATGTAGCAATTATGCGGAGTTCAAAGAAAAGTATTTGAATGATAAGGGCAGACTTGACAGAATAAACTGGAATAAGGTTGCTACGTCAACAGACAAAGAACAATTTAAACGGTACAAGAATATTCTTGGTAAAAATGCACCGCAAACACTTGATGAATTTTGCAAAATCAAGTATAATGGCGGTAGTGATTATGCTATACTCAAACATCAATACAGGGATGGTAATCTTCAAAAGAAAATCAGAAATGATTATATTCTTGATATTGAAACAGGCAAACAAGGGAAGCATATCAAAGGGCATAATAATTACCAACAAGGCAAAAGTTATCTTAATATTTCAATGGAAGATGCTCAAATGCTTGTTGATAAATATGCAGGAACAGGTGAAATACAGCGAGATAACAGCGGAAAATGGAAGCATACTGAAATTATCACACAAAATAAACAAAATATCGGTTATGTTGTTTCGGCTGTTAATGGTGAAGAAATAGAAACAAGTTTTTTTAAAATTCATTATAGTAAAAACGGTACACATATAGTTCCGTATGCAAGAAAGGAAAAATAGATGAAAATAACAGAAATGGAAAAACAGATGTATTATGCTATCGGTCATCAGGTTGAAGTGAAATTGAAAGACGGCAATATTTGCAACGGCTTTTGTTCAGGCTATACAGGTTCTGTTGATAATGAACCTGAACCAGCAGAAATTGATATAAAAAAGGAAGGTTACAGCGGTCTTACTTGCATTACAGAACCCGAAATTGATACAATAACAATTATTGAATAAATAAGCACTGTACTTGATGTATAGTGCTTTTCTTATGCCTAAATTTAATATTGTTGAATGAAGCACTTTGTTTTTACAAG